>NZ_JBFUBG010000085.1:0-28917 GCF_056405875.1 Rhizobium sp. P1_E6
CCTTCGCCCTTACCTTCGCCCTTACGTCGTTGCTGCTGCCCAAATTGGCCGAAACGCGAGGGCGAGGGTCGTTGTGACTTCCAGCATCGCGCATTCGACCAGCAAGCTTGCCAATGCATGTTCTTCTTCAAGCTGGACTGACGCCTTCGCGCCGCCGGCTTGCCCGTGATTGCAGCGGGCGGCCATCCGGGCATGACTGCACAGTCTCAGGTCTTCGGCAGATCGAAGAGCGACACCATGTCCGGCGACCAGGCCGGTTCGTAGACGAGGTCGACGACGGCTCGGTTTACGCCGGCAATATCCTCAACGCGCTGACGCGCCGCCTCCGCAATATAGCCCGATGCCGGACAGAAGCGGGTGGTCGTGGTCATCTTGATCTTCACGACAGCAGGCTCGGTGACATCGATTTCGTAGACCAGACCGAGGTCGACGATGCTCGTTCCCATTTCGGGGTCTTCTATCTCGCGCAACGCATTGCGTACGTCCTGTTCCGTCACCTCAGACGCCAGCATTGTTCTGATCTCCCGTGGTTGTCCTGATCATGATTCGATAGGTCTTGCCGGAAACATCGAAATTGCCGACCCATTCGTGGCCCCGTGCCTTCAATTCGTTGAAGAGGAAGACAGGTTCCCGGTTGAGAAGGGCAAACAGAACCTCGCCGTCCTCCATCGTCTCCAGTCGAGATAGAATGCGCTCCATTGGTTCAGGTGGCGCAAGATCGGTCAGATCGAGGTTCCAGACCGGATCAGGCCAGGCCGCTTCCGTCGCGGCGACGGCGGGTTCCGTCCGCTGGATGGGCTTGTTCGGAATGAACTCGATTTCCCAATCATCGTCAGCCAGACGCCTTGCGACATGTGAGTAGCCGCGCTTTTCGAGCTGGCGGATCAATGGGACGGGCTCGAATATCGCACGCAGCTTCAGACCCTCATCGGGATTTAGGCCGTCGAATGTGTCCATGATGAGCTGGAATGGCATCCCGCCATTGCGCAGAATCTGTCGGACGTCGAGTTCACGGAACTGAACCATTGGCGTTACCTCTGTGGTTTGCGGCGACGAACAGCGCCGGTTTATGAAATGGTGCGGTCTTGATCCGGGGTTCTACGTTCGCCAGCGCGCGGGCGAGCACCAGCTCAACGATGAGCGCGAAGGTCGATGCGGTTTGCACGACTGCGAACATGCGAAAACCCATGTCCGATCCAAAGCAGAGCGCGATCGCGGCGCCAACTACGGAAAGGTAGAAAAGGCCAAGCCAGACGCCGGCCCGGCGTCCGTTGATTAGTTCGCCGAGCTTCGGCGTCGGCCTGCGGCCAAGAAGCGGGCCGAAGGCCTCGATCCAGGTGAGAAATGGAACGATCTTCAAGAGCTGGGCGAGACCGAAGCCGGTGAGCCAGCCGAATACGAAGAGATAGACGATCGCCGACACGATACGCGTCTCTGCCTCGAGGAACAGGGACAAGGCAAGAAGGGCGACGGAGAGGCCGAGCATCGCGAAAGCCGGCAACGATCCCAGCGTATTCAGTTCGAGCCCCGGACGGCGTCTGGCGCGATATGTTCCGTAAATTTCGAAGAGGTAGGCAGCAACAATCAATGCAAACAGCAAAGCGGCCGACAGGAAAACGGCGCGCGCCAAACTGGGTGCGACGGCAGCACCGATCGCTGCGGTCGACAGAAGCAGAACCGCCAGCGTGCTTGATCGGCGAATGAGCTGAGCCCTGCGCATATCGTCGGACAGCAGAAACATCGGAAGCAGCTTGTAGCTGACGCCGATCGCCGCGAATGTCATCCATCCGCCAAGGCCGAAGCTCGCATGGAAGGCCACGGTTTCCATGCCGTAGGCGACGACTGCGGGTGCTCCTACCAGGCCGGAGATCGTCAGCGCGAACAGGGCGCCGAAGGCGGTCGTGACGAGAAGGCAGCCAATACCGAGGAGAACGAGGAGAGAGGCGGTATGCACCCGTCTTCCCCGCCATAGCAGCACGCAGAGCGGCAGCGAGACAACGGCGATGGAAAGTGAAAGTGTGACGCAAGCCGCGATCATGACCGGGCCGGCAGCTGCGGACCCGACAGCGATCAGGTGAAAGCCCAGCATGAGAAGCGCCGGGCCGGCGAGCAGACCGGCAAATGCGATCAGGTCGAAGTGGCCGGCAGGTCTTTCATTGCCTGTCAGGACCGGCGCGAACTGAAGCAGTGAGCCGATCATGAGAAGCAGAAGCCATCCGAGCGTCACAGCATGGACGATGGCAAGCGCTCCAGGTTCGGCAACATCGAGAGAAGGCATCCAGACGCCGGCTGCCAGCAGGCACTCTGCCAGCAGCAGGTAAGACAGTGCCGCGCCGAAATACGACATCGTCCACCGCGACAGGGTCGTGCCCACGGGCATCATGGCGCGTCTCCGGCGCTAGTGGCTGCCGCAGCAGCAGTCGCAACCCGCATCAAGGCGAGTGATCTCCACACGCCAGACATGCGGTCCCTGTTCCAGATATTCCCAGGAGAATTTTCCGGGCAGGGCGGTGTCGAGCTGGTACTGAAGGGGACGGGGTTCGTGGTCGCTGGTGATGTGGAGGCTCTGGCCCGGCGTCAGCGAATTCAACGTGCCGAAGATCCGGGGATGGCGTTCGACGGGCGGCAGTATCCGCACGTCGATGTGCGCAATAGCGGTCTGGGTGGCTGGCGCGTCTGTCATTATGGCTGTTTCCTTCTGCCGCGAGATGACGAATGACCGGACCGCGGCGTGCCCTGTATCGGAGCGGAAGATAGCCGGGTGCAGAATAGGCGACTTTGACAGTGAGCAAACAACCGGGCGATTTTGTCTGTCACTCTCGGCGCTCGCCGGTGCCTGGCTCACTGTTGTCAGCGTCATGCGGGTCGTTGTTGATCCAGGACAAGGAAGGCTGCCCCTTCGTCGGCATATGCACATCATGACATTCTCATGAAGGAAGCCGAAATGTCCGATGCCCTGATCGCCAAATATGGCGAGGCCCGCCTGCCACGCTATACCAGCTATCCGACTGCGCCTGCGTTTTCGCCGGCCGTCGGGCCGGAGCAATATGCACACGGTCTTTCAGAGGTCTCAGCCTCGGGACCCGTCTCCGTCTACCTGCATGTTCCCTTCTGTCGCTCCATGTGCTGGTATTGCGGCTGTCACACGACGATTACGCGCCAGGACGCACCCGTGCTCGAATATCTCGACGTCTTGAACCAGGAGATCGAACTGGTATCGCAGGCGGCCCGAAACGAGGTTCCAGTTAAGAATGTTCATTTCGGCGGTGGCACGCCGACGATCATGAAGCCGGACGAATTTGCGAGCCTGATGAACAAGCTCAAGAGCGCGTTTCAGTTTACGAGCGACGGCAGCGTTGCGGTGGAGATTGATCCGCGGACCCTGTCGGGCGCAATGATTGCCGCTCTTGGTGAGAACGGCGTCGACCGCGCAAGCCTTGGCGTCCAGAGCTTCGACCCGGTGGTCCAAAAAGCGATCAACCGGATCCAGAGCTTCGAGCAGACCCAGGCCGCCGTGACGGGGCTTCGAGGCTATGGTGTGACGAGTATCAATTTCGATCTTATCTACGGACTTCCGTATCAGACCGTCCAATCCTGTATTGAGACGGTGAGAACGGCGGTCGAGCTGCGGCCGGAGCGTTTCGCCGTTTTCGGATATGCCCACGTGCCGGCGTTCAAGAAGCACCAGCGGCTGATCGACGAAGCTGCACTGCCCGATGCCACGCAACGCAACGAGCAGGCCGAGGCGATTGCCGGGGAGCTGGAGGGCGCCGGATATGTTCGTGTCGGCCTCGACCACTTCGCATTGCCCGACGATCAGCTCGCCATTGCCTCGCTCTCGGGTACGCTGCGGCGGAACTTCCAGGGCTACACGACGGACGAATGCGAAACCCTGATCGGCCTCGGGGCCTCAGCAATCGGACGGTTGCCTGGTGGCTACGTGCAGAATCATGTCGCCCTTGGACGCTATGCCGAGCAGATCGCTTCCGGCATTCTCGCAACGGCCAAAGGCTATGGGCTGACCGGTGAGGACAAATTTCGCGCCAAAGTGATCGAACGGCTGATGTGCGACTTCAAGGTCGATCTCGCAAAACTCGGCGCGGAAGACGGCTATGATACCGGCTTCCTCCTCGAGCGGAACGACCGGCTGGACAGCCTCGTGTTGGATGGCGTGGTGACGATCGAGAATGGTCGCATCGCCGTCTCGAAGGAGCATCGCTTCCTGGTTCGTGCCGTCGCAGCAGCCTTCGATGCCTATCTCGGCTCCTTCGGCCGGACGCACAGCAAGGCGGCATGATTCCTGCTGACCGCCCCGTTTTGACAAGCAGCAGGCGATCGGCGGCAAGCGCCTGCCGGTCATTCCTCGCCCCCCTGATGAATGCAGAGAAAACCAGGCTGGAGCGATTCCGCCTGGTTTTCGCTTAGAGGCGGCTCGGTCTTTCGCGCCGCTAAGCCGTCAAACTCCGGTAGATCGCAGGCAGCGCGCTTGGCAATTTCGAAATGTTCGAGACGAGTGCAAACCCGGATCTACCGAAGATTGCCGGCAGGTAGTCGCCGGCGCTGCGATCGACCGTCACGGCGAAGACCGCCTGTCCTTTCGTGCGCGCTTCCATAACGGCCTTGCGGCTGTCTTCGAGGGCGAAGCGACCCTCGTAGTGATCGACGTCGTTGGGTTTGCCATCCGTCAGGATAAGCAGCAGCTTCTTTCTTGCGCCGTCGCTTTCCAGCTGCCTGGACATGTGCCGGATGGCCGCTCCCATGCGCGTATAGTAACCGGGTCTGAGGCTGGCGATACGGCCGGCGGTTTTGGCTGAGAAAGTCTCTTCGAAATCCTTGATGGTGTCGATGCGAACCCAGTCGCGACGCCTGGACGTGAAGGTCTGGATGGCAAAACGGTCGCCGCAGGATTGCAGACCGCGGGCAAGGACGTCGAGCGCCTGCATTTCCACGTCGAGAACCCGGCGATTGTCGACCCAGGAGTCCGTCGACAAGGAGACATCGACGAGGATCGAGGTCGCAAGTTCGTGGCAGGCGGGGCGGGCGCATGCGTAGATGCGGTCGTCCGGCTGACCGGTGGCGATAAAGTCGATGCGGGAGCGGATGGCCGCTTCGAGATCGATCTGATCTCCGTCCAGTTGAGCCCTTCGCAGTTCCCGCTTGGGTCGCAGCGTCTCGAACTGGCGCCTGACCTTGCGCACGAGAGCGGCGTCGCTGATGATTGCCTGGTCCACCTTGTCTGACGGCGAGCCGACCACCACGCGGCAATGGTCGGCAAGATATTGGCTCTTCCGGAAATCCCATTCCGGATAGGTGAACTCCCCGTCTATCATCGTCGGGTCGGCGGCTTCCGGCGAGAGGTCCAGGTCGAAATGGAATTTGGATTTCGGCCGTTCGCGCGTTTCGCTGAGCGTGATCTCCTCGAGTTCATTGGCCGCCGCCGGATCGTCCTCTTCGCTGTCATCGCTCGGGCGATCGACATTGACCATCTCCGCCATGGCGAGGATCTTCTCGAAGCGGTTCAGTATGAAGGGATCACGCTTGCGGTCGTCAGCGTCACGTTTGCGCGTCGCCTCATGCGACGGTCGCGCCTGTCGGTCGTCACCTGCCTGATCGGATGGAAGGTCATCGCGTTCGGATGGGCTTAACTCGCTGCGGCCCCTGAAATCCGGCCAGATCGGCAGAGGCAGCATCGGCAGGTAACCGGCGGGGGCGGCCGCTATCTTCGGGCGAATGGTGTCGGGAAGGGGATGATGCAAGGGAACGGTGAGTGCCAGCTGGGCGAATTCCTCAATCCACCGTTCCGCTTGAGGAAGCCTCCCGCGCCTCCGGCAGCCAAGCAGCGCCTGGGTCAGCCGCGCATAGCGTGCCGCCATTCCGGGAAACTTCTGGATGACCAGGGCGGAATTTTCCCGACCCGTTTCGATCCGCCACAGATCGGCGAGAGCCGGATCGGCAGGGGACGAAACGGACGGTGCGGTCGCCACATAGGCGGACAGCCAAAAATAGAGATCCCGGTTGAGCGAGCGCTCGTCGAAAAGATCGACAACATCAGGCAGATGGATTGCCGTGCCGTCCCAGCCCGGATGGTCGGACCTCTCCTCGCCGAGGCCGATGACTTGTCTCAGCCGCAGCCTGTGCATCGAGGTTTTCTGCCGTGCTCTCTGGATCTGCAGCGTAGCGTCTCCGCCGAATGCCCTGAAGCAGACGGCAAGCTGCGGTCTTAGCTCCGCAAGGTGAACGGCCGCAGCAGGATGATGTGGCCATGAACTGGTGTCGCCGACCAGCCGATGCCAGGCGCGCCCCACCGTCTCTTCGAGTTCCAGAAATTCCAGCATGCTTCACCTATCCGATCGCGGCCCTGGCAACCTCGACGAGGGCGGCCTTGACGTCCGGTTCGTCTGTCAACGGCTCGATAATTGCTGCCCGTACCGCGTCGATTGCTGGCAGGCCTGCGTCGATAAGCGAAGCGCAGTAGATCAACAGGCGGGTCGAAACGCCTTCTTCCAGGTCCTGGCCCTTGAGCGCGCGCAGGCGCCGGGCAAGTTCGACGAGTGGCGCGACCCTGGCCTCGGCAAGACCGCTTTCCAGGGACACCGTGGCGATCTCCCGTTCCGGCGGAAGAAAGTCGAATTCGATCGAGACGAACCGCTGTCGCGTGCTGGGCTTCAGCGCCTTCATCAGGTTCTGATACCCGGGATTATAGGAGACCACGACCATGAAACCGGGACCGGCTTGCAGCACTTCGCCGGTCCGCTCGAGCGGCAGGATACGCCGATCGTCCGTCAACGGGTGGAGAACCACCGTCACGTCCTTGCGCGCCTCTACGATTTCATCGAGGTAGCAGATGCCGCCATCCCGAACGGCCTTGGTGAGTGGCCCGTCCATCCAGACCGTTTCGCCGCCCTTGAGAAGGTATCGGCCGGTAAGATCGGCGGCCGTGAGGTCGTCGTGGCAGGAGACCGTCGACAAAGGCAGGCCGAGGCGGGCGGCCATGTGCTGCACGAAGCGGGTCTTCCCGCAGCCGGTCGGCCCTTTCAGGAGGATCGGGAGTTGTCGCGTCCAGGCGTGTTCGAAAAGTACGCATTCGTTACCCTGGGGCGCGTAGTGCGGTATTTCAACGTCGGGATTGAGCGGATGATTGAAGGCTATCGTCATCATTGTTCTCCAGAAAAATGGCCCGCCTCATTCGGCGGGCTGGACCACTGGGCTTGCGACGCGCGTCCGTCCGGGAACGAGCACCGACCAGATGAACATCAGGGCGCTGATGAACACGAAGATGCCGGAGCCGAGTCTTACCCAGTAGAAGAGGGCGAGCTGATCCTGAACTTCCATGTATGACTGGCCGAGGACCCGCTGCAGGTGCACCTGGATGATGCCGGCGAAGGTGAGCGCGAAGGTCATGACCGACATGGCAGTACACATGATCCAGAAACTGGCGATCGACAGCCATTGATTATAGGGGGCGCGGCCGCGGATCTGCGGGACAGCATAGGCCATTGCCGCAAGGTTGAGCATCACATAGGCGCCGAAGAAGGCCAGATGTCCGTGGGCCGCGGTGACCTGCGTGCCGTGCGTATAATAGTTGACCGACGAGAGCGTATGCAGGAAACCCCATACGCCTGCACCAAAAAATGCCATGACCGAGCAACCGATCGACCAGAGAAGGGCGGCCTTGTTTTCGTGCTTGCGGCCGGCGCGCCAGGTCATGACGAAGGTGAAGACGACCATGGTGAAGAAGGGTGCCACTTCGAGCGTCGAGAAGAGCGATCCGATCCACTGCCAGTAACCGGGGGCGCCGATCCAGTAATAGTGGTGGCCGGTGCCGAGGATCCCTGAAAAAAGCGCCAGTCCGATGATGACATAGAGCCATTTTTCAACCACTTCCCGGTCGATACCGTTCAGCTTGATCATCAGGAAGGCGAGCACCGAGGCCATGATCAGTTCCCAGACGCCCTCGACCCAGAGGTGGACGACATACCACCAGTACATCTTGTCGAGTGCGAGATTGACGGGATTGTAGAAGGCGAAGAGGAAGAAGATCGCGACACCCCATAGGCCGAAGAGCAGGATGTTGGTGATGGTCGTCTTTCGTCCCTTGAGCGCCGTCATGGTGACGTTAAAGAGGAACATCAGCGCCACGATCACGATCCCGACCTTGATCGCGAAGGGCTGCTCCAGAAACTCGCGGCCTTCATGAATATGGAAGAGATAGCCGACGACGGCGACTGCCGCCGCGATCAGAAAGATCCAGAACTGCGCGATTGCGATCCTGGTGCTGTAGAGCTCGGTTTCGCATTCCTCCGGCAGCAGGAAATAGGTCGTTCCCATGAAGCCCATGAGCAACCAGACGATCAGTGCATTGGTGTGGATCATGCGTACGATGTTGAAGGGCAGTTCGACGGATAGCGTGTTGGGCAGCACGTAAATGGTGCCGGCGAGCACACCGAACAGGAGCTGCGCCATGAACAGGCCGAGAGCTCCGTAAAAATAGAGCATTGCAATGCTCTGGGTCTTGTACTTCATTTCTATACCCTCTCGCTGTCAGCCGGCCTGGTTCGGGGGCCAGTTTTGAGTGTTGATCTTGCTGACCCATTCGAGGAAGTCGGCAAGGTCATCGACCTCCCGGTCTGTCAGATTGAATTGCGGCATCTGCCGTCGACCTTCTATGCCGGAGGGTTGTGCCGCCATCCATGCGTGGAGTGCTTCGCGGGCATTCGCCGGATCCTTGTCCCCACCCCAGCGGATCCAGACGTTCGACAGTTCCGGCGCGAAGTAGGCGCCCTCGCCATCGAGGGTGTGGCAGTTGATGCAGGCGTTCTTTTCCCAGACATGTTTCCCCCGGGCGACGCTTTCCGTCAGGGTCGCCTCATCCGTGGAGACCGTCCGGATGTAGTAGTGACTGTGGGCCGTCAGGCCCACGAATATGGCAAAGAAGAATGCTGACCCGCCGTAGAACACGTTTCGGGCCGCGGTTTTTGTCAGGCGTTCAGCCATCGATCATCCTTTCATGTCAGTGGCGGTGCCGCCGTGACGTCGGAAATCGAGCCAGCGGGCTCGCTGGAAGGGAATGGCGGAATTCGACCGTGAGCTCTTTGCTCATTCGCAAGCAATCGGATGATTGCACGATGGAGGCATGCACAGTGAGGCGTGCGAGAGAAGCCTGCGGCCGGGGGCGACCGGCTTGCACACCGCAACTTTTGAAGAGCGAAGCGAAACGTCAAACAGACAATTGCAGGGTGGCGCGCACGACCGCAATCAGCAGCACGAATGCCGCCCAGGACGACAAGGCCGCGATCAACGGCGTCCGCGCCCCACGAAGCCTGAGAAAATCCAGCACGACCAGGCGGATCTTGATGATGGCGATGGCAGCGATCACCAAGGCGATCAAAGCCGGAGGCACCCCGTCCGGCAAGGCACGCGTCAGGATGAACATGCAGCCCGTCAGAACAAGGAGCAGCAGCAAGGCGCGCGAGCAGTTCGGACGATCGGAATGTTTCATAGCAGGTAGATCACCGGAAACATGACGAGCCAGACGATGTCGATCACATGCCAGAGTGTCGTGATCAGATGGACGTTTTCCCGCGTCGGAAAGACCGCGACGAGGACGAGGATCATCGATCCGAACGCCACATGTGTCAGATGAAACCCGGTGATCAGAAGATAGAGTTGCGAGAAGGGATCGCCGGAGAGAAGGGATGCGCCTTCGAACGCATATTCCATGCATTTGAGCCCGCCGAAGACGACCCCGCCCAGCGCCGCCGCTAGAAGCATCATGCGCCGGCGAGGAATTGCGCTCTGTTCGACCGCCTTGGCAGCAAACCAGCCGCTTGCCAGAAGAACGATCGTGTTGACGATCGGCAGGGCGTGATGAAGCTTCGCTTTGCCGGCTGCGAATGTTTCCGGATGCAGCACGGAGGCGACGACGAACGCCGTCAGCAAAGCCCCGAAGGCGACCAGCTCGCTCCAGGCGAGGATCCATACCAAAAGATCGCCGTTGTCGGTATCGCGCACGTCTTGGCTTGAGATTGTCGAGGTCATGGCCGGTGTTTATGACGAGGCAGAGCCCGCGTCTTTGTAAAACCGCAAACAAGCGTGCGTCCCTCCGGATGAGCCGCTCGTCGAGCCGGAGTCTCTTTGATCGATCTCAAAGAAGTGCCCGCCGTGACTGGCTATCCTGCGCCCGAAAAGGAGAGCTCATGAGCGACGCACAAATCGGACTTTCGATAGCAACACCTGTCATCGTGATCTTCGCGATCATGCTCTACAGGATGGGCGTACTGCAACGGACAGGCGTCGTGACTGCGGTCATCGCTGCGATCGCCATTGCCGCGAGCCTGTTCCTCCAGAGGTGAGCGATGAGCAGCACGAAATGCGCTTTTCACGAGCTCGAAGCGCGCTATGGCGAGCTCTTGTCCTGGTGCGATCTTCTTGAGGCGATCGCCGATTTTCTGCCATGCCACATCGATGAGCGGCTCTGCGGCGCGGTCGCCGACGGGCTCCTTCCTCTGCTTCTGACCAGTCACCGACTGGAGGAACAGATTGGTTCGGGCTGGTTGGGAGCGATCATGAGCGGCAGCGAGCGATCCGAGACGGAGGACCACCTCGAGGCTGGTCGACTTTTCAATCTTGAGTCGGCGCAGGATGTGGTCGAGGTGCTACAGGCGCTGCAAGATGGCCGCTGCTTGCTGTCCTTCGACGCGGTCAACTACCTGCTCAGATCGTTTTTTTGTGCCTTGCGTCGGCATATCGCTGCCCAGCGTCGGATCATTAGGCGGATAGACGAGCCATCCAGAGCCGAGCTCGGCATGGCGTGATCCAGGCAGGCCTATGGTCTAGTCGGTTCCTGCCGGAAGGTCGCCTTCGAGATGGACGAGGTTGAAGTCGTCGATCAGCACCTGAACGTCCACTCTCCAGCCTGCGATATCTGAAAGCGGCAGGTTACTTGCGGTCCATGTGCCATCGGCAGCATTTGCGAGGCCGTACTTGAGAGGCTCGATCCCCCGCAAGGCATTACGCAGGCTCAGAGATACGCTTCGTGGCTGCATCGGATCGAATTGCGGCGTCAGGATCGAAACGCGGATATCGGTCGTGCCTTCAGGTTGCGGCGTCAGTTCGAGTTCCGCCATTGCCTTCTGCCCATGGAGGTGGAGCGACACCGGCGGTTGGGCATGCGCATATTGATATTGCCCAGGGCCCGCAAAACGCCACAGCGAGGCGGCAGCGACGATCAAAAGCGCCAGCCCGATCTCTCCGCTAATGCTCCAGCCCAGCCTGCGCCGGGCAGCTGGGTCTCCCGCCAGTGCCGGAGCGGTGAGCCAAAAGCGGTTGTAGAGCGCCAGCATGCACAAGACTGCGATAAGGCCGATCTTGATGACCAGCACACGCGCAAACAGCGACGACCATGCCAGGTCGATGCGGGGTACTTCCATTATCGCAAGCAGCAGTCCTGCCAGTAGCATCAGGACGAAGGGGATGGGGATCAGGTGCGAGAAAAACCGCAGCGACCGCTGATCGTCCGCAGTGCGGCTGAGACCCAGGAGCGGCAGAAGACTGCCAACCCAGAAAAGCATGACGGCAGCGTGCAGGAAGATCGATGTCTGCGCAATGAAGCGAGGCTGCGCCATGGAACTGTGGCCAGTCAGCGTGAAGGAGAGTGAGGCAAGGACCAGCGCAGTGGCCGATGCTATGCGCGCCGATGGCGAAGGGAGGGCTGAGGTCATGACCGCAAGCACAATCGCCACAAGCCTGAGACATTGGGCGATCCCCGTTTGGTCAGAGAAAGACTGGGCGATCGGCTCCAGCCCGGCCCAGACGAGACCCGCGCCAATGTCGTCCAGCCCCTGAAGATAAAGCCCCGTCAAGACGAGCAAGATCGCAAGGGTTGCCAGGGCAGGGGACCCGGCGTGCGTCCTTGCCGGATCGAGCCAGCGATTGAAAAATGCGCCGCCGACAATGATGGCGAGAACGACCGTCGAACCGATATCGACAAACCAGATGGCTGCATGCAGTGCCTTCGACGACACCTCGGAAATATTGCTGGAGTGTGCCGACGGTTTGCCGACATGATAGACGATGGATCCGCCGATCGGATGTCCATCCTCCGATACCACCCTGTAGCTGACGATCATTGTGCCGTTTGCGAGGGAAGCGGGAAGGGACGCTTCGATTTCGGTATCCCTAGAACTCGCTGAAATCTCTCTGGCTGCTCCGTCGGCGGCGATCATGCTAAAGCGAATGACCCTGACGGTTTCGTTGAAGCGCAGCAGGACTTTCTCCGGCGCGACGGGGAGAATATCGTTATTTGCGGGCGAAGATGCGATCAGGACGGCGTGGGCGTCGGCTCCCGCCGCCATGATCAGAATCAGCCCCGCGACACGCGCGAGAAGGCAAAAGGCCGCCCAGAGGGAAAAATTCCGCGCCATGGGCGACCATCTCCCAATCCGTCTCAGGAATGAGGCGGCGCCACGACGTCGAAAAACGGCGCCGGGGTCTCATAGTCATCGGAGGTCTTGCCGGCAGCAGGAATGTCGATCCAGCGCTCGACCGCGCCTTCGGCGCATTCCTGGACGACGGGAACGTATATGCGTGTGGCCGCAGTCAGTTCCTTCGCGACGGTGGCGCGAAACACGAATTCATCATATTCGTCGTCGACAAGCGAGCCGCCTTGCCACACGATCTCGGTGAGGCCTTCCTTGACCTGTTTGCCATAGAGATCGTAGCTCTTTTCGTAGGTTCCGAGGATTTTTTGCAGCGTCCAGCCCGCCTTCGGCATCGGCTTGGCAGACAGCAATCCTTCAGGGATTTTCACCCGGATCCTGATGGTTGCCTTGCCTTCGCAGCCATGCCCCACGCGCAGCACCGCTTTGTAGGCCTTCCCGGATACCGCCTCGGTCTGCTCAAGGGTGATGTGGGCTTGCGCCGATCCGGCAATGCAAAAAAAGCCTGCCACGGCGAGCGCAAAGTGTTTGATCATGAGATGTCTCCTGGTCCGCAGGTGGGGCGCATGGCGCCGCCACCTGTGAGGGCCTGCTTTATTGCGTGACCTGCGCGACCTGCGCGAGATCGGCATCAAGGCGCTTGCGCACCATGTTCGGAAGCTTGGCGGTCTTGATGACTTCGAGGTTGGCAGGGTTGTCGCCCACCTGGATCAGCGCCACCATGCCCATACCTGCGTGCGGCGTGCACTTGATGACATAGGCGCCGGGGACGTCGAATTTGGCTTGGTATTGCTCGCTCGGCTTGGATTTGAACTCGGCAGCCCCATCCGGAATAAGGCCCTTGTAGGTCTCGGCATTGTGGCTCTTGTCGGTGGGCACGAAAGTAACGGTGTCGCCGGGCGCGATCTTGACGAACCCCGGCTCGAAGACCATCACGCCGTCAGCGCCCTTGTTGAGCATCTGGATCTGATGGTCGGCGGCCATGAGCGGCGCTGCCGATGCCATTAGAGCTGCCGCGGCAGCGATCAGTCCAAATTTCAGACGCATTGCATTTCTCCTATCGTTCGCGGCCGATCCTGGCCTCGGCTGCGGTTCTAGGACATGCACACGTATTACTCTTTGATGCCCGTCAAATTGGCGGCGCCAATTCGGATGACCGGCGGTTCGCCCGGTCTGGTTTTGAAGACACGCAGCCAAACCGGCGGGCAGCCGGCAATCACGTTGATGACGGCATTGACCCGTGGGCCGATCATGACGTCTTACAAACTGTTGGAGGCTAGCTGGTCGAGGCGGAAACATGGCGCTCGCAATAGGTGGCCAGCAATGCAACCAGCTGGTTGACGAGGCCGTTAGTCCGATTCCAGGATGGCGGCGACCTCAAATGGGCGCGCAGTCGCGCCTCTAATAGATATCTATCCGCCCGGCGAGCTTGTCGGGTCCATTGGTGCCTCCGACCCCGTCATCGGCAGAATTCATCGCGGCATTCTTCTGTGGCCGGCGGCCTCAGGAGAAGCCGTGGATGCACGTTCGCGTGCGCGGAACCTTCAAGAAAGATTCCGGCGGACAATCGGATTGCTGGATTTTTTGAGAAGGTCCACGCGCGCCCGCCTTACCGGGCGTCGATCAGCTCTCGCACTTTCTGGGCAAGTTCGCGTGCCGTGTAGGGCTTTCGAAGCCATTGCGCGCCGGCGATGACCTCGTTTACCGCCAGAGCCGGCTCCGAATAGCCTGATGTGAACAGCACGGCGAGGTCGGGCCGTTCGGCGCGCGCCGCCCTTGCCAGCTCGTCGCCGGTCATGCCTCCGGGCATGACGATGTCGGTGAACAAAAGCGCGACGTCTGGCTGGTTCTTGAGCAGGTCAAGTGCGCGTCGGCCATTGTCGGCCTCAATCACCGCATATCCCATACCGGTGAGCCTGGCGACCGCAACCCTGCGGACGCGCGCGTCGTCCTCGACGACAAGAACGCGTTCATCGCCACCTGGTAATGCGGCCTCGACCTTGTCACCGACAGTCGCTTCGTCCCGTGCGCTGGCGCTTGAAAGAGCCGGCAGGTAGACGCGGATCGTCGAGCCGCGACCGACCTCGCTGTAAATCTGCAGGTGGCCGCCCGATTGCTTGACGAAGCCGTAGACCATGCTCAGACCCAATCCGGTTCCGGACCCGACTTCCTTGGTGGTGAAGAAGGGCTCGATCGCGCGCTTCTTGACCTCCTCGCTCATGCCGTCGCCGGTATCGCTCATCGAAACGAGGACAAAGTTTCCGCTGCGGACTTCCGGATACATTTTCGCGTAGTCGGCATCGAGCTGCACACGGGAGACCTCTGTGGTCAAAGTGCCGCCCCTGGGCATGGCGTCGCGCGCGTTCAGAGCGATGTTGAGGATTGCGTTCTGCAGTTGCGAACTGTCGACCAGCACGTTGAAATCGGACCCAGAAAGGACGGTCGACAGTCGAATGTTTTCCCCGAGCGTCCTTCGTAGCAAGTCCGAAAAGCCGGTGACGAGCTGGCCGAGATCGGCCTGCTTCGGGTTCAACGGCTGGCGTCTTCCGAAGGCCAGCAGCTGTCCGGTAAGCTTTGCGCCGTCGGCTGCGGCATCTTGGGCCTCCTGCAGCATGTCGCGCAACGGGCCTGCCGGGAGCTTGTCCTCGATCATCTCCAGATTGCCGCTGATCACGGTCAGCAGGTTGTTGAAGTCGTGCGCCAGCCCGCCGGTCAATTGACCCACGGCTTCCATCTTCTGGGCCTGGCGAAGATCCTCCTCGATCTTGAACCTGCTTGTCAGATCGCGAACGAAGCCGGTGAAGATGCGTTCGCCGTCTGCCGTCGCCTCGCCGACATGAAGCTCGATCGGAAACTGGGTGCCATCGGCGCGCTGGCCCGTCACGACGCGACCGTAACCGATGATCCGCTTCTCGCCCGTCTGCATGTAGTGGTCGAGATATCCGTCATGGGCAGCGCGATAGGGTTCGGGCATGAGCTTCTTGACGTTCTGGCCGCAGATTTCTTCAGAGGTGAAGCCGAAAAGCGTCTCGGCCGCCTTGCTGAATGACATGACATTGCCGCCCTGGTCGATGACGATCATGGCGTCGGGCACAGTGTCGAGGATCGAGGACAGATGGGCCTCGCGCGCCCGCACGGCCTCTTCTGCCTTGCGCAGGGCGCTGACGTCGCTGTTTGCCTCGATGACGACGGGATCACCATCGGGAAGGTTGACGAGCACGCAGCGGGTTGCCACGTGCATGTCGTGACCGTTCTTGTGACGATGAACGACCTCGCCCTGCCAGAAGCCCCGTGTCGTCAAATGCGCGCGTATGGCGTCCATCGGTTCAGGGAAGCGGGTATCGAGCAAACCGTAGACGGTCTCGCCGACGGCCTCTTCGCGGGTCCAGCCGTACATATTCTCGCTGCCGATCGACCAATGAGTGATCGTGCCCTCGAGCCGGTGGACGATGATATCAGCCCCGTCGAGAACATGCACGAGCGCGTCCAGTTCCTGGGGCGATGCGGTGCGCGGCGAGATCAGACGATGGGGCATAAACGTTCGTTCCGCAATCAGTGGACGCTACCCCTATGGCAGGTTCTATCCGAAAAATCATCCACATTGCCCRATAACTGCGCGAGGCGGGCAAGATTGACGATACGCAGATTATGCCGACCGTCCGGAGTGACGATTTTCCTCTGGGCGAGCTTGCTGATCGAGCGGGAAACGGTCTCGATGGTCAGGCCGAGATAATCGGCGATGTCCTGTCGGCTCATCGGCACCTCGAGCAGCCCCTGGTGGAGTGATTCGCCGTGACGGGTCGCAAGCTTCATGAGAAAGGTACAGAGGCGCTCCTCGGCATTTTTCCTGGATAGCAGCACAAGTTGATCGTGGGCCGACGCGGTCTCCCTGCAGAGCAGATTGATATAGGCCGGCCGCAGAATCTCCGAGCGCTCAACTTCCTCGTGGAACTGCTTGCGCGAGAGACGGCGGATCTTGCAATCCGTCACTGCTTCGGCGGTAAATAAGAAGTCGCCTTGCAGGAAGGAGCCGACAACGTCACCGGCGAAGTGGAAGGCGGTGATGACCCGGCGTCCATCGCCGATGATGCGGTGGAGACGCACGACGCCCTCGGTGATCTGGAACAGATGCCGTGCGGCATCCCCCTCCCAGCAGATCGCCTTTCCTGCCTCGATCGTTTCGGTCGCCGACATCTGGAAAAGCGCCGACAGGCAGTTGCTCTGAACTGCCTTTGCGCCAAGATCGACGTTCTCGAATGCCTGGTGGCCTTGCATCAACATCCCGATAATCCCCGTGCCCTGATTGACTGTGAGGCCAATAGAAAGGTGTTCAGTCACAGCGGAATGAGCGGACGGTGCCAAAGGGTAAGACTCTGTAACAGTCTGTAACAACGGACAAAGCCACGCCTTCGTTGACCTGGATCAAGGAGCGGTTGTGGGGGTCGTGACAGTCGTTCCTCAACGTACGAGAAAGGCGACCGCCCTGTGGTCGTCTGCGCACTGGGGACGTCATCATGAACTATACTGCGGAAACCATGGTGGTCGCCGTGGGAGCATTCCTGGCACTGCTTGGCGCTGCTTTCGCCCACGACCATCTATTTTCAATCCACATGGGGATATTGAGCTTCTGCCTTTTCGTGGGAACGTTGCTTCTCGTGAGAAAGGTGGATTTCTCGCCGGCGGGCCGGTTGCCGAAAGCCGATCTGACCGGCTATTTCGACGAGGTGATCCGCTACGGCCTGATCGCTACCGTGTTCTGGGGCGTCGTCGGCTTCCTCGTGGGCGTTGTGATTGCGGCCCAATTGGCATTCCCGGATCTCAACCTCGCCCCCTATCTGAATTTCGGCAGGCTTCGGCCCGTCCATACCTCGGCGGTGATCTTCGCCTTTGGCGGTAATGCGCTGATCATGACGTCGTTCTACGTCGTCCAGCGCACCTGTCATGCGCGCCTGTTCGGCGGCAGCCTCGCCTGGTTCGTCTTCTGGGGCTACCAGCTCTTCATCGTCATGGCCGCGACCGGCTATGTCCTCGGCATCAACCAGGCGCGCGAATATGCCGAGCCTGAATGGTATGTCGACCTCTGGCTGACGATCGTCTGGGTTGCCTACTTGCTCGTCTTTCTCGGCACCATCCTGAAGCGCAAGGAGCCACATATCTATGTGGCGAACTGGTTCTATCTCGGCTTCATCGTGACGATCGCGATGCTGCACGTCGTCAACAATCTCGCAGTGCCGGTCTCTTTCCTCGGCTCGAAGAGCTACTCGCTGTTTTCGGGCGTTCAGGACGCCCTGACGCAGTGGTGGTACGGCCATAACGCCGTCGGCTTCTTCCTRACCGCCGGCTTCCTCGGGATGATGTATTATTTCGTGCCCAAGCAGGCCAACCGCCCGGTCTATTCCTACCGGCTGTCGATCATCCACTTCTGGGCACTGATCTTCATGTATATCTGGGCCGGACCCCATCACCTGCACTATACCGCGCTCCCCGACTGGGCGCAGACCCTCGGCATGGTCTTTTCTATCATGCTCTGGATGCCCTCTTGGGGCGGTATGATCAACGGCCTGATGACGCTGTCTGGCGCGTGGGACAAGATCCGCACCGATCCCATCATTCGCATGATGATCGTTGCGATTGCCTTTTACGGGATGTCGACCTTCGAAGGGCCGATGATGTCGGTCAAGACCGTGAACTCGCTCAGCCACTACACCGAATGGACCATTGGTCACGTGCATTCGGGTGCGCTCGGCTGGGTCGGCATGATCACCTTCGGTGCGATCTACTATATGACGCCGAAGCTTTGGGGTCGCGAACGCCTCTACAGCCTGCGCATGGTCAACTGGCACTTCTGGCTCGCAACGCTCGGCATCGTCGTCTATGCGGCGGTCCTGTGGGTCGCCGGTATCCAGCAAGGCCTGATGTGGCGCGAATATAATTCCCAGGGCTTCCTCGTTTACTCCTTCGCCGAAACCGTGGCTGCGATGTTCCCCTATTACGTGCTGCGCACGCTAGGCGGTGGTCTCTACCTGGCCGGCGGCCTGGTGATGGCCTGGAACGTTTTCATGACCATCCGCGGCCATCTGCGCGACGAAGCCGAAATTCCTTCTGCCTATGTGCCGCAGGCACAGGCTGCCGAGTGAGGTGACACATGGCATCAATCCTGGACAAACATCAGATCCTCGAGAAAAACGCGACCCTTCTTCTGGTCGGCTCGCTGCTCGTGGTCAGCATCGGCGGTATCGTCGAAATCGCTCCGCTCTTCTACCTGCAGAACACGATCGAGAAGGTGGAGGGAATGCGTCCCTATACGCCGCTCGAGCTGGCAGGTCGCAACATCTACATCCGCGAGGGTTGCTATCTCTGCCATAGCCAGATGATCAGGCCGTTCCGAGACGAGGTGGAGCGCTACGGCCATTATTCGCTGGCCGCTGAATCCATGTACGACCATCCCTTTCAATGGGGCTCGAAACGCACTGGTCCGGACCTGGCGCGCGTGGGCGCGCGCTACTCCAACGAGTGGCATGTCCAGCACCTGTCGAACCCGCGAGCCGTGGTGCCGGAATCGATCATGCCGAGCTACGCCTTCCTCAGGGAGCAGGAGGTCACCGTCAAGGAGGTCGGCATGGACCTCAAGGCGAATGTGGATGTCGGCGTGCCCTATAGCGACGACATGATCGCCAATGCGGAGGTGGACATGAAGGCGCAGGCCGACCCGAATGCCGATACGACAGCACTGCTCGAGCGGTACCCCAAGGCCAAGGTCGGCGATTTCGACGGCGATCCTTCCAAGCTCACCGAGATGGACGCCCTGGTGGCCTATCTGCAGATGCTTGGCACGCTTGTCGACTTCTCGACCTATGACGACGCCACCGGCTACCGATGAGGTGAAACATGGAAACCTACACCGCAATGCGGCACTTCGCCGACAGCTGGGGCCTCCTGGCAATGACGGCCTTCTTCATCGGAGCAGTGATTTTTACGCTCCGTCCCGGCGGCAAGCAGGCCGCCAAGGATGCCGCCAACATTCCTCTGAAGGACGATTGAGATGTCGGACAAACATATCGATGAAATCAGCGGCGTGGAGACGACCGGCCATGAATGGGACGGCATCCGTGAACTGAACAATCCGATGCCCCGGTGGTGGGTATGGACCTTCTACGCGACGATACTGTGGGCCATCGGCTATGCCATCGCCTATCCGGCCATACCGATGATCACATCGGCCACGAAAGGCTATTTCGGTTTTTCCAGCCGCGCCGAACTGCAGCAGGACCTCGATCTGGCCAAGGTGTCGCAGACGAGGTTCCACGACATGATCGCCGCCAAGACCGTGCAGGAAATCGACGCCGATCCGGCCCTTCGCGAATTTGCGATCGCCGGCGGCGCGTCTGCCTTCAAGGTCAACTGCGCCCCGTGCCACGGTTCGGGTGCAAGTGGCGGGCCGGGTTTTCCCAATCTCAACGACGACGACTGGCTCTGGGGCGGCGACCTTGATTCCATCCAGACGACAATCGCCCACGGCATCCGTTTCGACGGCGACCCAGAGGCACATGCTTCCGAAATGCCGGCCTTCGCCGACATGCTCGACAAGGATCAGATCCGGCAGGTCGCCGCCTATGTCTGGAGCCTGACGAACAAGCCATCGGACGAAGCCCTCGTGGAACCCGGCAAGCAGCTGTTCATCGACAATTGCGCGGCTTGTCACGGCGAGGATGCCAAGGGCAAGCCGGATATGGGCGCGCCTGATCTTGCCGATGCCATCTGGCTGAAGGGCAGGGGCGAGGACGCCATCGCTCGCCAGGTCGCGGCTCCGAAGCATGGTGTCATGCCGGCCTGGTCCGCGCGCCTCGGGGACACGACCGTCAAGGAACTTACCGTGTTCGTCCACTCGCTCGGCGGCGGCCTATGAGGGGCCGGCATGATGAYGAACCATGACCATAACGCACTCCTTGCACTTTATGGCACCCCACGCGCGGTGATCCGTTCGCGTGTGTCGATGCGTGCAAAGTCCGCCCCGCCGGCCTGTGAGCAGGAGGATCCCGCAAGGATCGGCAGTTCGATCGTAAGCTTGATCTGCCTCAAAGATCACAACCCGACGAGCCGCTAGATCTGCAAACGAGGACGTCCCAGCGGCTTCTCCCCGTTGTCCTCCAGGGCCGCGTCCATCTCTCCGGATGCGGCCCTTTCTCCTTGATCGAGCGCAAAGAACGATCGGACGCGACCGCCTATGTCTGGCGGTCGCCCGGCTCTCTCAGGGCTGCATCTCCTGCCCGCCTGCCTTCTCCGTGCAAACCACGTTCTTGATATGAATCAAGGATCGTCAGCTGGAAACGGAGGAGAAGGGCAGTCGCAAATCGGAACAGGCCCATGAACCTCTACACAGCACCCGATCCAAAGTCAGTGGAACGTGTCAACGCGGAGCCGGTCAACGCCCGCCGCAACCGCCAGCCACTTTACGCAGCGCGCAAGAAGGTCTTCCCCAAGCGGGTCGAAGGACGCTTTCGCCGATTCAAATGGATCGTGATGCTGATCACGCTTGCGATCTATTATCTTGCCCCTTGGATCCGCTGGGACCGCGGACCCTACGCGCCCGACCAGGCGATCCTGATCGACCTTTCGTCGCGCCGTTTCTTTTTCTTCTTCATCGAGATCTGGCCGCAGGAATTCTATTATGTCGCCGGCTTGCTGGTCATGGCTGGCTTCGGGCTGTTTCTGGTTACCTCGGCTGTCGGCCGCGCATGGTGCGGTTATGCCTGTCCGCAGACGGTCTGGGTCGACCTCTTTCTCGTCGTCGAGCGCGCCATCGAAGGTGACCGCAATGCCAGAATGAAGCTCGACGCCGGGCCGTGGACGCTCGGCAAGCTCCGCAAGCGCCTGTTCAAGCACGCGATCTGGCTTGTTATCGGCGTCCTCACCGGCGGTGCCTGGATCTTCTACTTCGCTGACACGCCGACGCTCGTCAAAGAGCTCTTCACCGGTCAGGCTCCTGCCGTCGCCTACGCCACGGTGGCCGTTCTGACGTCGACCACCTACGTCTTCGGCGGGCTGCTGCGCGAACAGGTCTGTACCTATATGTGCCCCTGGCCGCGTATACAGGGCGCCATGCTCGACGAGAATTCGCTGGTCGTGACTTATAACGACTGGCGTGGCGAACAGCGCTCGCGCCATGCCAAGAAGACGCAAGCGGGGGGGCAGGCCGTCGGCGACTGCGTCGACTGCAATGCCTGCGTTGCGGTCTGTCCGATGGGCATCGATATCCGCGATGGACAGCAGATGGAGTGCATCACCTGCGCGCTCTGCATCGACGCCTGCGACAATGTCATGGACAAGCTGGGCAAACCGCGCGGCCTGATCGCCTATGCGACGCTCAGCGAATATGCGAGCAATATGAATATCGCCACCGATGCCGGCCGGACACCGGTCCAGCCGGCGCGCGTCAGAAATCCGGACGGTTCGTTTATCGACGGCATTCGCCATTTCAACTGGCGCATCATCTTCCGGCCACGCGTCGTCTTTTACGCGAGCGTCTGGACCTGCATCGGCATTGCCATGCTCGTGCACCTGTCGATGCGCGAACGGCTGGAGCTCAATGTCGTCCATGACCGCAATCCTCAATATGTACTGGAAAGCGATGGATCGATCCGCAACGGGTACACGCTGCGTGTCCTTAACATGGTTCCCAAGCCGCGCACGATCGAACTGACCCTGTCGGGCATCGATGATGCGGCGATGCGGATTCCCGAGCTCGGCAAGGAGGAGGGACGTCGGTTCACCATCGACGCCGCGCCCGACGCCGTCACGACGGTCAAGGTCTTCGTCACCCGCAAGCCGACGAGCAGCGCCGTCAGCGAATTCCTCTTTTCGATCGAAGACGCCGACCATGCCGACCGAGCGACCTATCGGGCCGCGTTCAACGCCCCAGGAGATGTCAGATGAGCACCCGCACCCCAGGATTTACCGGCACGCACATGCTGCTGACGACGTGTGCCTTCTTCGCCRTTATCATCGCCGTCAACTTTACGATGGCCTGGTACGCCTCGTCGAGCTGGAGCGGCCTCGTGGTCGAAAACACCTATGTCGCCAGCCAGGAGTTCAACCAGAAGGCAGCAGCCATGAAGGCGATGGCTGCCTCGGGGATTACCGGCAGGCTTTCGCTGAAGGGCGGTGAAATCCACTACGACATCGGCAACAGGGACGGCTCGCCGGCTGATATCGATGAGGTCGTGGCCAACTTCAAACGGCCGGTCGGCGACCACGAAGATTTTCGCGTTGCCATGACCAAACTCTCTGAAGGTCGGTTCGAGGCGGATCACGCGATCGCCGCCGGGGACTGGATCGTCGAAGTGACCTCGCGCCGCAGCGGCGAAATCGTCATGCACGAAGCCGTTCGCATCGACACCGCGGAGTTCGGCCAATGACCTGCTGTACCATGAATGCGGATGGTGTCCTGGCGATGAGCACGACCTCCTTCAGCGCTGAGGAGATCGGCCTTGCCAGTCACGCGCTCGGCGGCGGGCTTCGTCAGCTCGATCTCAGCGTCCCCGACGTCCATTGCGGCGCCTGCATATCGACCATCGAACGGGCTTTGAAGGCCCTGCCTTATGTGCGACGGGCCAGGGTGAACCTGACGTCCAGGCGCCTGAGCTGCGTCTATGTCGAGGACATGGACGACCGGCCGGTCGATCCCACCGGCATCATTGCCGCGATCAGTGCGACCGGATACAGGGTTCATCTCTTCGAGCGGATGGCGCTAGAAAGCGACAAGACACGCAATCAGCTTCTCCTTGCGGTGGGTGTTGCGGGCTTTGCCGCGGCAAATATCATGCTGCTCTCGGTCTCCGTCTGGTCCGGCGCGGATGCCGCAACACGCGACATGTTCCATTGGATCTCGGCGATGATCGCGGCCCCTGCGCTCATCTATTCAGGCCGGTTTTTCTTTCGGTCGGCCTGGAATGCGTTGAAGCGCGGCCGCACGAACATGGACGTGCCGATTTCACTTGCCGTCACGCTCTCCTATGCCGTTTCGCTTTGGGAGACGATGCATCACGGCGAGCATGCCTGGTTCGACGCCACCGTATCGCTGCTGTTCTTCCTGCTGATCGGCCGGACCCTCGACCATGTGATGCGCGAGAAGGCACGGGCGGCAATCAACGGGCTAGCGCGGCTTGCTCCGCGCGGGGCGCTGGTGGTGGCTGCCGACGGTTCGAGACGTTACGCGGCGGTCGAAGAGATTATCGTCGGCGACGAAATTGCCGTGGCGGCCGGCGACCGCATTCCGGTCGACGGTATCGTCGCCAGCGGCGAGAGTGATCTCGACCTGTCGATCGTGACGGGTGAGAGCAGCCCGGTGGCCGTGAAACCGGGAACGGACGTCCATTCCGGGGCGATGAACCTGACAGGGTCGCTCATCGTGCGTACGACGAAGCTGGCACGCAACTCACTGCTTGCCGAGATCATCGGCCTGATGGAGGCCGCGGAAGGGGGGCGGGCGCGCTACCGGCGGATCGCCGACAGGGCCGCGGCGCTCTATTCGCCAGTCGTGCATCTGCTCGCGCTGGTGTCGTTTCTGAGTTGGGGGATCATAGGCGGAGACTGGAAGCAGGCGATGCTCGTCGGCGTTGCCGTGCTCATCATCACCTGCCCATGCGCTCTGGGGCTGGCCGTCCCGGTCGTGCAGGTCGTTGCAGCCGGCGAACTCTTTCGCAGGGGCGTCATGGTCAAGGACGGTTCGGCGCTCGAGCGGCTCGCGGAGGTCGATGCCGTCGCATTCGACAAGACCGGTACGCTGACGCTGGGGCGTCCAAGGCTCGTGCGGACGGAGGCCGATAATATCAGGAGCATCGCGATCGCAGCCGGGCTTGCTCACCATTCCAGGCATCCTCTCTCGCAGTCGCTCGCCCGTCAGGCGGACGCAGCCGAGCAATTCGAACGTGTGGTGGAGGTTGCAGGCGGCGGCCTCGAAGCCTCTCGTGGGGATGTCGTCTATAGGCTCGGAAACGCGTCTTTCGCTTGCGGACAGGCCGATATCGCGACATCAGACAGTCCGCTTTCCGAAGTCGTGCTTTCGGCAAACGGGGCAGCGCTGGCCCGCTTCTTCTTCGATGACACGCTTCGCCCCGGAGCAGTCGAGGCGGTCGCCGATCTGGAATCGGCCGGGTTTCAGACGTTGATTTTTTCGGGGGACCGCCAGTCCGTGGTGGAAAGCACGGCACGCAGCCTCGGCGTCGATCACGCCCGTGGCGCATTGACGCCGAAGCAGAAGGTGGAAGCCTGCGAGGCCTTGCGAGAGAAAGGACGCCGGGTTCTGATGGTCGGTGACGGCATCAACGATGCGCCCGCCCTGGCTGCAGCCCATGTCTCCATGGCGCCATCCAGCGCGTCCGACATCGGACGCCAGGCGGCCGACCTCGTGTTCTTCAACGAACGGCTCGATGCGGTGCCCGAAGCGATACGGATCGCCAGGCGTTCGGCCGCGCTCATCCGGCAGAATTTCGCCCTTGCGATCGGCTACAACATCCTCGCCGTGCCGATTGCGATCGCCGGCTTTGCGACGCCGCTGATCGCGGCCGTGGCGATGTCCACCTCCTCCATCATCGTCGTTACCAACGCCCTGCGTCTGAACGCCTTTACAATGCGAAGCGCCCCTCTGCCGGCGATGCCTGAGTTCGCCCGCGACCAGGAGGTCAAGGTCATATGAACATGCTCCTCTATCTGATCCCGATCGCCCTGTTCATGGGCGGCCTCGGACTTGCCGCGTTCCTTTGGTCCTTAAAAAGCGGTCAGTATGATGATCTGGAGGGCGCTTCCTGGCGGGTGCTTGCCGACGATGATTCCGATCCAACCGTCACGTGAGCGCATCAGCCAGGAAAAGACAGATGCTTTTCAACAACGAACGGCTTTTGCGGTCGGACCTATTCGGTGAGCTCAGCGAGGATACTGTAACGCGCCTTACCGTCCTCGCCAGGCTGCGCACATATGTAGCCGGCGAAGAGATTTTTGCTGAGGGGGATCCTGGCATCCATGCGCTCTATGTCGCAAGTGGCGTGGTCAGGTTGACCCGAAGGGAATCGAGCGGGGAAGAGGCGGACGTCTGCGTCTGCGAACCGGGCGATTTCATCGGCGAATATGTCATAGCGCTCGGCGGCAATTATGCGCACGGCGCCTGCGCCGGCGCCTTGAGCGAGCTCATGCTCTTCGAGGCTGCCGCGCTGCGGGCACTCGCCGAGAAGTGCCCCCAGTTCCAGCGCAACCTGCTGAAAATATCGGCTCGCCATCTCCTCGAGGCCTTCGATGGCATGGCCGGCGATCGTTTGCACACGGCGGCTCAGCGTGTGGCCAATTTCCTGTTGCGCCAGTGCCCGGAAGCGGCGCTTCAGGCGACATTCCATCTTCCGTACAAGAAGCAGATTCTCGCTGGAAAACTCGGGCTTGGACCGGAGGCCCTGTCACGGGCGTTTGCCGCCCTGACACGATGCGGGGTCGACGTAAAGGGTCGAACGGTGCTTATCGAAAACGTCGCGCTGCTGCGCCAGGCCTGTTAGCGACAATCACGCCGGATCCCAATGGGCAATGTTGTCGTGCTACCGCGATGGGCCGACCAGTCCGGAACGTTCATCACCAGCTTTTTCTTGAAACCACTGCATGCGGCGCCGGGAACGGTGGCGCTGCCCGAGTTCCTGCGGTATCTGATTGGCAAGACGAAACAAGATTAACGAGGACAATGGAACCGGACCGTATTCTGGTGGTCGATGACGACGCACGGATCAGGCAGATGCTGGTGCGTTACTTCGAAGACAATGGATTTAAGGTGAACGCCGTCGCAAACGGTGCGGCGATGCGTTCCGAACTGGCCAGGGGCTCTTACGCGGCAATTTTTCTCGATCTGGTGCTTCCGAACGGCGAAAATGGTCTCGAATTGTTGCGGGAGCTTCGAAGCACATCCGACGTGCCGGTTCTCATGCTGACCGGTCAGGACGATGTCACGGACAAGGTTGTCGGCCTCGAGGTCGGCGCCGATGATTACATTGCCAAGCCATTTCATCTGAGGGAACTCCTGGCTCGTCTGAGGACAATCCTGCGGCGGCGCACATCCTCGGACGGTGCCCGCGCCGCCAATGGAGAAGAAGAAACGCTCGCCTTCGAAGGCTGGTCTCTCGATGTGTCGCGCAGGCGGCTGACCTCGCCCCACGGCGAGGACATTGCCTTGACGACGGGCGAGTTCGACATGCTTCTGGTTTTCGTGCGCAATCCCGGCCGGGTGCTTTCGCGCGAGACGCTGATGGATATGACGAGGAACCGCAATCTCGAAGCCTTCGATCGCGCAATCGACGCCCAGATCGTCCGCTTGCGCAAGAAGATCGAGGATGATCCGAAGAGCCCGGACCTCATCCAGTCGGTGCGCGGCGTCGGTTATGTTTTCACCGGCCGACCGGGACGAACATCGAGATAATTGATTCTCGTCAATGTCCGGTCCGCTGCTGGGGTTATGTGTCGAGCCACTATGGCTGTACCAATGACGATCTGGATTCTTTTCGCGGTGATGACGACCGCAGCAACTGCCATCCTGCTTCATCCGCTTTCAACGGGGGGGCGGAAGGCAGCGAGCGTAAAAGCGGATGCCGGCAAGGTCTATCGCGACCAGCTTTTCGAACTTGACGAGGATATCGCCTCCGGACGTATCTCGCCGGGCGAATACGAACTGGCCAAAGCAGAAACGGCGCGCCGGCTCTTCAAGGCCGCGGATGACAACCGGCCGGCGCAGACCGCGCAACGCTCCGACAGATGGCTGAAACACGCCATCGCCGTGTTCTTGCCATTGCTCAGCATCGCTCTTTACGTCTCGCTCGGCTCTCCCGATCTTCCCTCCCGTCCGCTGGCCATAAGGCTCGCCCAGCCCGGCGAGGATCTCGCAATCCTCGTGAAGAAGATGGAAGATCACCTGGCCGGTCAGCCTGAGGACGGGCGCGGATGGGACGTCATCGCTCCGGTTTATCTCAAGATGGGCAGGGTCGATGACGCGGCAAAAGCCTATCGTGCGGCGCTTCGCCTCGGCGGAGCCAATGTCTTCCGCCTGGAGGGACTGTCGGAAACGCTAATGGCCACGTCAAACGGCCTGGTGACCACAGACGTGCTTGATGAACTCAAGCAAATACTATCTCTGGAGCCGAACAACCCGCGTGCGCGTTTCTACATCGCACTGAGCCTGGAGCAGGCGGGCCAGCCCGGCGAGGCGCGGGGTGCCTTCGAGGATCTCGCCAGGCAGTCGCCGGCCGATGCGCCGTGGCTGCCGCTGGTCAACGAGCACATCGCCAAAAACGGCGGCACGGCGGTCGCCTCTTCTGGCGAGGCTGCCGCACAGCCTGCCGCACCGGGCGGCCCGACGACGGAAGATGTCGCAGCAGCCGAGACGATGAACAGCGGCGACCGGCAGCAGATGATCCGCGGCATGGTGGAAAGCCTGGATGCCAAACTGTCTGCCGATCCTGATAATTTCGAGGGCTGGATGCGCCTTGTCCGGTCTTACGCCGTATTGAACGACAAGGATCGCGCCGCGACYGCCCTGAAGCGCGGGCTTGCCGCCTTCCCGGCATCGGGCGATCAGGGCARRCAGCTCCTGGCGCTCGGCAAGGAACTCGGCATYGCGACGGAAGGATCGGTGGAATGACGCGCAAGCAGAAACGCCTGGCGGTGATTGCCGGCGGCATGAGCTTCATCCTCGTCGCCGTGCTGCTCGTSATGTTCGCCTTCAGCCAGTCGGTCGCCTATTTCTACATGCCGGGCGATCTCRCCAAGACGCCGGTGGCACCGGGCACCCGCATCCGCCTCGGCGGGCTTGTGGGGAGCGGCAGYGTCMTGCGCGGCGAGGGCTCTGTCGTGCGCTTTGCGGTGACCGACCCGAGCGGCGAGATCGTCAATGTCCGCTACCAGGGCATCCTGCCGGACCTGTTTCGCGAAGGACAGGGCGTCGTCACCGAAGGCACGTTCGAGACGGGCAGCCCTGTCTTCACCGCCGATACCGTGCTKGCCAAGCATGACGAGACCTATATGCCCAAGGAAGTGGCCGACMGGCTGAAGGCYCAGGGCCTCTGGGAAGAGGGCAAGGGAGCCGTAGCACAGGGGCAGGAAGCCAAGGGTGAGGCCGCAAAGAGCCAGGAAGCCCAGGGGCAAGAGACAAGGGCGACACCATGATCATCGAGATCGGCCATTACGCGCTGGTTCTGGCGCTCGCAACCGCAATCGTCCTGTCAGTCGTGCCCGTCATCGGTGCAAGGCGCGGCGATCAGGCGATGATGGATGTGGCACCCTTGGGCTCCCTCCTGCTCTTTGCCCTCGTGACCTTCTCCTTCGGTGTGCTCACCTATGCCCATGTCGTCTCCGACTTCTCGGTTCAGAACGTCTGGGAGAACTCGCATTCGCTGGTGCCGCTGATCTACAAATATTCCGGCGTCTGGGGCAATCACGAGGGATCGATGATGCTCTGGCT
>NZ_JBFUBG010000086.1:0-28582 GCF_056405875.1 Rhizobium sp. P1_E6
GCGTAGGCTGCGAACAGGCCCTCATCGGACACCCCCTTGTAATAGAAGGGCGGCAGCATGACCACCTTGGTGACGCCGAGCGAGAGCGCATGCTTCGTCAGTTCGACCGTCTCGGGAATAGCGACGACACCGGTGCCAGGCAGCAATTTGTCGGCCGGAATACCGGCTTTCAATGCGGCTTCGAGGATCATACGGCGTTCGGTGGAGGAGAAGGAGTTGGCTTCGCCCGTCGTTCCAAGCAGCGCAACGCCGTGACAGCCTTCTTCGATCAGCCTCTGGCAATGTTCTGTGAAGAGGCCGAGATCGGGGCTGCCGTCGGTATTGAGAGGGGTGGTTGCGGCGCTGTAGACGCCTGTAATCTTGTGATTGCTCAAGGTATCCTCCTCGTCAGACCGGGCCTTCCCGGCACGTTCCTACACTGTCGTATTCATCGCAACGCATCGCAGTTGTCAATCTTACAAATTTGAAAACCCGAGGCGTCGTTTTTTAACATATTGATTTTATGTATTAAATAATTTCCCCTTTCCGCTTTGATGCTTCTCCCGTTATTTTCCATTGACAGATTTACATTATCGCGCAAATGTCGGCGGCATATCGCGCAGGTTCGGGGAGGTCTTTCGAAAGGCGCGCTATTTGCCACGGAGGAGCAAATGACAATTCGCAACGACCAAAACTCTTCGCAGATTTCCCGCCGCAGCGCCCTGAAGCTGGGGCTCGCGGCCGGCGTCGGCTTCTCGCTCTTCGGCGCGAGCGCACGCATCGTCCTGGCGCAGGATGGCCAGGTCCTCAAGGCCATCAATCCCGCCTTCGACCAGGACTGGTCGCCGCTACGCGGCGGCGGTCGAACCTTCCGCTGGAATTCATTCTGGTGGGCGTCGCCGATGTATTTCGACGCCGACGGCAAGATCCAGCCTTACGTCTTCACGAGCTGGGATTCGCCGGACAAGAAGGTCTGGACGTTCAAGATCGATCCGAAGGCAGTCTTCTCCGATGGCAGCAAGATCACCGCGGCCGATATCAAGGGCTCCTGGGAAGTTTCTTCCATGCCCAATACGAAGAACCAGCGCGTCGACCAGTTGCTGAGCAAGGTGCAGGGCTACAAGGAAATCTCTGCCGGCTCGGCGAACGAGCTGACCGGCGTAACAACGCCTGATGAATCGACGGTTGTCTGCACGCTGGCGGAAGCAGATCCGATCTTCTTCATGCGCCTTGCCAACCACATCGTACCGATCACCAAAGCCGCCCAGTCGCGCGGCAGCGATGGTGAGGAAGTGGCCGATTGGTACAAGCCTGACAGCAACGCCGTCTATTCCGGCCCCTTCAAGCTGACGGCCCTCGATATCGACGCCGGCACGCTGACCTTCGAGCCGAACGAGAAGTTTTTCGGACCGAAGCCGAAGCTCGCTCGCATCGAGATCAGCTCGATCGAAGACAACGTGACTGCGACCTCGCTGATCAAGTCCGGTGAGTACAATGCTCACACCGAGCTCGTCACCTCGACGATCATCCAGGACCTCGGCCCGGAATTTTCTGCCGGTCCGCTGATCCCGACCAGCCAGCATTTCTGGTTCAACACGTCGCGCGCACCGATGGATGACCCGAAGGTTCGTCAGGCGCTGATCATGGCGGTCGATCGCGACGGTTTGTTCAAGGCTTCCTATCCGGATGGTCCTCACAAGAAGGCTGACCAGATCCTGAACTCTGTTCCGGGTGCAGATAATTCCGGCTTCGAACCCTATCCGTATGATCCCGCAGCGGCCAAGAAGCTGCTGGCTGAATCGAGCTATGGCGGTCCCGAGCGTCTTCCAAAGCTGCTGTTCGTCGGCATTTCTGGCCCGGCGATCCAGGCGGCTGCCCAGTTCATCGCCGAGCAGTGGCGCCAGAACCTCGGCATCACCGCCGTCGATATGAAGCCGCAGCAGGACGCCTATGCCGGTCCGGACCAGAACGCGGTGCAGATCTTCCGCGATGACGTCGGCACGCGTGTTCCCGATGCGGTCTCCTATCTCGCCGGCTCCATCGCCTCCACTTCGTCGAACGCCCAGAACAAGCTTGGCGGATACAAGAACGACAAGGTGGACAGCCTGCTTGCGGAAGCCGCGACCAAGGCTGTCGATGATCCGGATCGCGTGAAGCTCGCGCAGGAAGCCCAGAAGGCCTTCCGCGACGACTGGGCCTTCCTTCCGTGGTATTCTCAGGCGATGTCGCGCTGGGCCACCAAGGACGTCAAGGCCATGGAAAAGAACCTCGACTGGCAGGTTGTGGCTCCTTGGGATGTTTCCATCGGCTAACGCCGACAGCAGGGCCGCATGATGCGGCTAAAGCAGCGGTGCGAAGGCCGAAAGGCCTTCGCACACTATTTCAAGAAGAACCGGCGGCTGCGGCCTCCCGCGGGAATGCGCCGGGAAAGAATGGGAGGTGGCCTTGCTACGCTATGTGCTCACGCGGTTCGCCATCTGGATTCCGTCGGTCCTGGTCGTGATGATGGCCGTCTACGCGATGGCTTTCTATGGTGCCGGCGATCCGATCAAGCTGATCTTCCTTCGCGCGCCTGGTGACGTCGCCTATAATCCGCAGCGTATCGAAGCGATCCGTGAAAGTGCGGGTCTCAACAAGCCCTTTATCGAGCAGTTCGGCCTCTACGTCTGGAACCTGCTGCATGGGCAGTTCGGCAATTCGCTGACATCGGGCCGCTCCGTCTGGGCGATGGTTTCGGCGGCCGCGCCGGTTTCCTTTCAGCTTGCGCTCTGTTCCATCATCCTGACGGCTGTCGTCGCGATTCCGCTCGGGATGATCGCGGCCCTCAACCAGAACAATCGCGTGGACTACACGATCCTTGGTACGGCCCTTTTCCTCTGGGCGATCCCGGCCTATGTCGCGGGCCCCCTGCTGATGGTGGCGCTGATCGTGCTTCTGCCGATGATCAAGGTGCCATATGGATGGGGCGGCGTCTTCGACATGCGCATCATCCTGCCGCTCATCGTCCTGTCTTTCCAGCCGATCGCACTGATCGTGCGCCAGACGCGCGCCGCCGTCATCGAGGTGCTGTCTGAAGATTTCGTCCGCACCGCGCGTGCCAAGGGCGTGCCGGAGATCGTGGTCGCCCTGAAGCATATCCTGCGCCCGGTGCTGACGCCTGTCGTCACGCAGCTCGGCCTCATCATGATCACGATCGTCAACGGCGCCATCTTCGTCGAGCTCGTCTTCGGCCTGCCGGGTCTTGGCCGATTGACCGTGCAGGCGCTCATCAATTCCGATTATCCCGTCATTCTGGCGATCACCCTGATCGGATCCTTCCTGGTCATGGCATCGAACCTGCTGGTCGATGTGCTCTATCCGCTGCTCGATCCGCGAGCCAATGATTCAAGAAGGAGCCGCTGATCGTGTCCGCTATTCCTCTCTCGACGATCGACACGGCCGAGGAACCGCCCGTCAATCTGTGGCGCGACGCTTGGCATCGCCTGAAGCGCAACAAGCTTGCGATCTTCGGTCTGATCGTGATCGTGATCCTTGCCTTCACGGCAATCTTCGGCCCCGCTCTGACGCCGTATGACTATCTCAGCCAGGATCTCGCCTCGCGCAATGCGCCGCCGTCGTTGGCGCATTTCTTCGGTACCGATGATCTCGGTCGCGACGTCTTCAGCCGTATCGTATTCGGGACGCGCACGGCCTTCCTCGTTTCCGTTATCGTCACCGTCATCGCTGTTACGATCGGGCTTCTGCTCGGCGCGGTCGCCGGCTTCTTCGGCAATCCGTACGACCGGGCCATCATGTGGTTGACCGATGTGACGATGTCGGTGCCGAACCTGCTGCTCGTCGTCGTCATCAATGCATCGCTGAAGACGCCGATCACCAAATGGATGGAGGCGCAGTATCTCGCAACCCTCAATCCCTTTTACCGACAGACGGTCTGGGTGGACTTCCTCCTGGTCTTCGGCTCGATGGCATTGATCTCCTGGCCGCCTTATGCGCGCCTCGTTCGCGCCCAGGTGCTGTCGATCCGCAATCGTCCCTATGTCATGGCGGCGCAGGCGCTCGGTCTTTCCAACTGGATCGTTATCATGCGCTATATCGTGCCGAATGCACTCGGACCGCTGATCGTTTCCGTCAGCGCCGGCCTTGGTACGACGATGGTGCTGGAAAGCGCCTTCAGCTTTCTCGGCGTCGGCGTCAATCCGCCCACGCCGAGTTGGGGCAACATGATCTCGGACGGCCTGCGCGTCTGGCAGCATTATCCGCATCTCCTCGCCGCTCCGGCGGCCGTGCTCGGTCTTGCCTCGGTGGCCTTCAGCTTCCTAGGCGATGGCCTCAACGACGCACTCAATCCGCGGGGCAGCAAATGATGAACGCAACCACCAGTGAACGCCTGCTGGACGTAAAGGATCTCACCATCGAGATCGACACGCGCCGCGGCCCCGCCGTCGTCGTCGATGGCATCGACCTCTACGTCAACAAGGGCGAAACGCTCGGCGTCGTCGGTGAATCCGGCTGTGGCAAGAGCCTGACGATGTTGAGCCTGATGCGGCTCTTGCCAAACAAGATCAAGGTGACGAAGGGCACGGCCAAATTCGACGGCCGCGACCTGCAGAAGATGTCGAATAGCGAACTGCGCAAGGTGCGCGGAGGCGATGTCGGCTTCGTCTTCCAGGATCCGATGACCTCGCTCAATCCGGTCATGCGGATTGGCGACCAGATCTGCGAGCCACTGATCTATCACCGCAACATGTCCAGGAAAGAGGCACGGGTTCGCGCCGTCGAGCTTTTGCGTCTCGTGGGCATTCCGGGGCCGGAAGAGCGGCTGATGGCCTATCCGCACGAGCTGTCGGGCGGCATGCGCCAGCGCGTGATGATCGCGATCGGCCTTGCCTGCAATCCGAAGCTTTTGATCGCCGATGAGCCGACCACCGCGCTCGACGTGACGATCCAGGCGCAGATCGTCGACCTCGTGAAGGATCTGCGTTCCAAGCTCGGCATGTCCGTCGTCTGGATCACCCATGACCTCGCGCTGATCGCCGGTCTCGTCGATCGCGTCGCCGTGCTCTATGCCGGCACGGTCGTGGAAGATGCGCCGGTGGACGAGCTTTATGCGCGTCCGAGCCATCCCTATACACGCGGTCTGCTCTCCTCGATCCCGAAGCTTTCGGATGCGCCGACGAGCCGGTTGTCCTCGATCGGCGGCACGCCGCCGGAGCCCGGCCGCCGTCCGAAGGGTTGCCCCTTTGCGCCGCGCTGCCCGCTGGCCGAAGCCGTCTGTCATGAGCGCGTGCCGCGGCTGGAGCCGATTTCCGGCAACAGCGCCCATCGTGCAGCTTGTTTCGTCGTCCAGAGAATGCAGGAGGCCGCGTGATGGGTGCTCAACCGCTCTTGAAGGTCGAAAACCTCGTCAAGCATTTCCACGTCAAGCTCGGTGCCTTCGGCGAACGCTCGGCGACCGTCTATGCACTCGACAACGTCAATCTCGAGATCATGGAAGGCGAGACGCTGAGCCTCGTCGGCGAATCCGGCTGCGGCAAGTCGACGACCGGTTTCACCATTCTCAATCTCTACAAGGCGACGAGCGGCAAGGTGGTCTATAAGGGCCAGGACCTTGCGACGCTGGACGAAAAGCAGATGCGGCCCTTCCGCCGCGACCTGCAGATCGTCTTTCAGGATCCCTATTCGACACTGAACCCGCGCATGACGGTGGGCGAGGCGATTGGCGAGCCGATCCTCTTCCACAAGCTTGCCACCAAGGCTCAGCTCAAGGACAAGGTCGCAGCTTTGTTGACCGATGTCGGCCTGCCGACGCGTTTTGCCCAGCGCTACCCTCACGAGCTCTCGGGCGGCCAGCGGCAGCGTGTCGTCATTGCCCGTGCGCTTGCCTGCCAGCCGAAATTCATCGTTTGCGACGAGGCGATCTCGGCACTCGACGTGTCGATCCAGGCGCAGATCATCAACCTGTTGCTCGACCTACAGGAAAAATATGGCCTGACCTACCTGTTCATCGCCCATGACCTGGCGGTCGTTCGCCATATCAGCACCCGCGTCGGCGTCATGTATCTCGGCCGTCTGGCCGAGTTGGCAACGCGCGAAGAACTCTTCGACAACCCGTTGCATCCCTATACGCAAGCGCTGCTTTCGGCTGTTCCCGAGACCGATCCGGAGCTAGAGCGCACCCGAAAGCGCCAGATCCTGCAAGGCGATGTGCCGAGTCCGCTAAACCCGCCGACGGGCTGCCGTTTCCATACGCGCTGCCCGATCGCCATGGAGGTTTGCGGCAAGGTCATTCCCGAATGGAAGGAAGCAAAACCCGGCCATCTCGTCGCCTGCCATGCCGTCAATCCGGGGCAGGCCTCATGACATTGAAAGTCGCCATCATTGCCGACGATCTGACCGGCTCTCTCGATACGGGTACGCCCTTTGTAGAGGCAGGGCTGTCAGTCGCTGTGGCGATCGATGTCGAAGCGGCCGGCAAGGCGCTTGAAACCGGTGCCGAAGTCGTGGTGGTCAATACCGCCTCGCGCGGCCTGCCGGAGGAGGAAGCGGCCGCGCGCGTGCGGGCTGTCGCCGAGACCCTGCGCGCTGCCGGGTCCGCCATTTTCATGAAGAAAATCGACTCCCGGCTGAAGGGCAATGTTGCGGCCGAAAGCATTGCGCTCGCCGGCGTGCTGGGTCTCAAGACTATCCTCGTGGCGCCTGCCATTCCTGATCAGGAGCGCATCACCTATCGCGGTTGCGTGGTCGGGCGCGGCGTTGAGCATCCGTTACCGATCGCCGACCTCTTTGCCGGATTTGCCCGCGAAGTATCGGTCGCCGATGCCGAGGACGATGCCGATCTCGACTTAGTGGTTGCCGAGAATGACTGGCTTTCGACGCTTGCCGTCGGCGCTCGCGGTCTGGGTTCCGCACTGGCGCGCCGGCTCGGCGAGGCCGCACGGCTCACGCCGGAGTTTCTCGCGACGCGGAAGACGCTCTTTGCCTTCGGCTCTCGCGATCCGATCACGGTCGTGCAAATGGATCGTCTCGAAGCTTCCCATGCGCTTCGCATCGTCGTTGATGCGCCAATGGGCGCGGTCGAGAGCGGCGAGGGGCTGGCACTGCCAGCGATGCTGCGCTGCACGGGCGAGATGAAGAATGATGCCGCGCTTGTCGCCTCTCGCTTCGCGAAGGGCGTCAAATCGGTCATAGATGATACGAAACCTGACATGATCATGGTTGGTGGCGGTGATACTGCACTTGCCGTTTTCCGGGAACTGGGTGTCACAGTTTTGTTGCCGAAGGGTGAAATCGAGGCCGGCGTTCCCTGGTTCGACGTTAAGGATATCAACGGGCGGCAATTCCGGTGCGCCGTCAAGTCGGGGGGCTTCGGCAATTCCGATAGTTTGCTAAGACTGATCGTTCGGAATCAGGCGGCGTAACGTATGCCAGCAGGGAGAATGAGAGTGGATGAAGCGAATGGCGGATCGGTGAATCCGGAGGCGACGCCTGCAGCCCGGCCGGAGCGCGGCAAGGCTGTGAAGCTGGTCGACCGTGTCTTCGATCAGTTGATGGAGCGCATCCGCGCCGGCAATTATCCGCCGGATTCACGGCTTCCGGGTGAACATGAACTTGCCTCTCTGCTCGGCGTTTCGCGGCCCATCGTGCGCGATGCGTTGGCGCGTCTCAGAGAGCAGGGGATTGTCTATGCAAGGCAGGGGGCCGGTACTTTCGTCAGCGCGCATGGCTCGCCGACAGCGCAGCTTGCCTATTCGCCGGTCAAGACGATTGCCGATATCCAGCGCTGCTACGAATTTCGCCTGACGATCGAGCCGGCTGCCGCCTATTTTGCCGCCAAGCGCCGCGACGATGCTGCGATCCAGAAGATCGCCGCAGCCCTTGCGGATCTGCGCGAAGCAACCAGCCATCAATTGCACCGGGTGGATGCCGATTTCGTCTTCCACCGCGCCGTCACCGAGGCGGCCAACAATCACTATTACACGGCCTCCATGGATGCGCTGAAAGCACATATCGCCGTCGGCATGCATCTGCACGGGCTTTCGCTGCTTGGTCCACGGCCGGGCCTGGAGCAGGTGTTCCAGGAGCATAACGAAATCTATAAAGCGATCGCCGAGGGCAAGGCAGAGCATGCTCGTGACCTGATGCGGGCGCATCTCGAGGGCTCACGGGACCGTCTGTTCGAGGGTCGCGTTCTCGACCTGTCCTTCTGAGAAAGCCTGTTCCGGATGTAAACTTGGGGTTTTATGCCTCGAACAAGGCACGTTCCGTCGCGAATATCTTCGTCAGGTATTCAGCAACGGTCCGGATCGGCAGATCCTTGCGGTGCTGGCGTCGGGTGAGAAGCCAGACTTCCCGCGGTGGCGGGACGGGCTCGAGCGGGCAAGGGTAGAGGCCTCTTTCCGTGCGGCCGATATAATTTGGTAGCAGCGCCAGACCGGCGCCTGACTTGGCAGCCATCGCTTGGGAAACCTGATTGTTGGCACGGAAAGACACGCGGGCCTGCGGGAACTGGCGTGCCAGCCAGATTGCCTCGGGCACATACCCGTTCACCTCGTCAAATCCGACAAAGACGGGTTCCGCTCCGATTTCGACCTGCCGGCAGACCTCCTGCGTTCCGTAAAATCCGTATCCGATCGTCGCAAGCTGTTTGGCAATGAGATCGCCGTCCTGCGGCTTTGTCAGGCGTATGGCGATGTCGGCCTCGTGGCGTTCGAGGCTTATGGTGCGCAGGTCGGTCGCAAGGTCGATATCGAGGCCCGGATATTGTTTGGTGATTTCCGCCAGACGGGGGATCAGGAAGCCTTGCGAGAGCGCGGGCGACGCGTTGACGCGTACCAGGCCTTTCGGCGTGTCATCCTTCCAGCCACGCCCGAGCGTCTGGACTGAGGCTTCCATGTCGCTTGCCGCGGTGAGCGCACGGGTTCCGGCGGGGGTCAGCACATAGCCGTCCGGGCGACGCTCGACCAGTTTTTCGCCGAGCGTTTCCTCCAGTGAATGAAGCCGTCGAGCGATCGTTGCATGGTTGACGCGCAATGTGCGGGCCGCGGCTGACAGGCTGCCGTGCCGTCCTAGTGCGAGGAAGACCCTGATATCCTGCCAGTCTGGCTCTGTGCGTTTTTTATCAGCCATTGGCAAAGAATAGCGAATTTTTCGCAGAAAGGAACGGAACTAAACAGAAGGCGACCTCGAAACAGAAAGGTTGCCGACATGACCTCTTCCCATCTTAATCTCACGCTTATCGGCGGGCCGACCGTGCTTATCGAATATGGCACGCTCCGGCTTCTCACCGATCCGACCTTCGACCCGCCGGGCCTCTACAAGGAAACGCCCGTCCGCTTCGAAAAGACTTCCGGTCCTGCCTTGTCGGTCGAAGACATCGGCCGGCTGGACGCGGTTCTTTTGAGCCACGACCAGCACTTCGACAATCTCGACAGTGCAGGCCGGGCGATGCTTCCTGCCGTTGGCACCACCTTCACGACGAGGGCTGGAGCAGAGCGCCTGGGCGGCAATGCCCTTGGCCTTGCTCCCTTCGAAACCGTCACGCTGGAAGGCGCCGACGGTGAGAAGTTGCTGGTCACTGCAACGCCCGCCCGCCACGGCCCCGTCGGTRTCGAGCCGATTTCCGGCGATGTCGTCGGCTTTGCCCTCGGCCGTGAAAAGCCGGGCGACCTGCTGTACGTGACCGGTGACACGGTCTGGTACGAGGGCACGGCCGAGGTCGCCCGGCTCTTTTCTCCCAAAGTCGTGCTGCTGTTTACGGGCGCTGCCGAGCCCCGTGGGCGCTTCCATGTGACGATGGGCAGCGAGGATGCTCTGGAGGCGGCGCATGCCTTCCCGAACGCGCTCCTCGTATCCGCGCATAACGAAGGCTGGGTGCATTTCCGCGAAACGCAGGACCAGCTCGCACATACCTTCTCGGTCTTCAACCTCGAGGAGCGCCTGAAGCTCTTCGAAAAAGGCAAACCGCTCGCCGTCGACCTCACGGCCTGATCACCTCTCAAACACGGCGCAAAGCGCCATCTTCCAAGGAGACATATCATGAGCAATGAACAGAAAGTCGCAATCGTTACCGGTGCCTCGCAGGGCATCGGCGCAGGGATCGTCGAAGCCTATCGCAAGGAAGGCTATGTTGTCGTTGCCAACTCCCGCAACATTCAGCCTTCGTCCGATGCCGGCATTGTCGCAGTACCCGGCAGCATTGGCGAGCGTGGCGTGGCCGAACAGGTCGTTAAGACGGCCATCGAGCGTTTCGGTCGCGTCGATACGCTGATCAACAATGCCGGTATCTTCATCGGCAAGCCGTTCACCGACTACACAGTCGAAGACTTCAACAACGTCATCAATGTCAACGTTGCCGGCTTCTTCCACATCACGCAATTTGCCATTGCCCAGATGCTGAAGCAGGGCCATGGTCACATCGTTCAGATCACGACGGCCCTTGTGGATCAGCCCATCGCCGATGTTCCCTCGGGTCTGGCGACGCTGACCAAGGGCGGTCTCGACGCCGTCACCCGCGGGCTTGCCATCGAATATGCCAAGGGCGGCATTCGCGTAAATGCGGTGGCGCCCGGCATCATCAGGACGCCGATGCATGCGCCGGAAACGCACGCTTTCCTCAGCGCCCTGCATCCGGTCGGCCGGTTGGGCGAGGTGAGCGAAGTCGTCGATGCCGTGCTCTATCTGGAGCGTGCCGGCTTTGTCACCGGCGAGACGTTGAATGTCGATGGCGGCCAGCACGCCGGCCGTTGGTAATTGCTGCAACAGGAGGCAATGGGCGGGGCGCTCGATAGCGCCCGTCCTCAAGGAGAACGACAATGCCTTATGTGAATATCAAAGTGACGCGTGAAGGCACGGCTCCGGGTGCGACAAGCACGACGGCGGAGCAGAAGGCCGCTCTGATTAAGGGTGTCAGCGATCTGCTCTTCAATATCCTGGGCAAGCCACATGACAGCACCTTCGTCGTCATCGACGAGATCGAAATGGAAAGCTGGGGTGTCGGCGGTCTGCCTGTGCCTGAATATCGCAAGCAGCTTGCAGAAAAGGCAGMAAAACAGAAATAGTGTCGTGGCGGCCCGCAGGGCCGCCACTCGCTTTATGATCAAGCGGAACGCATGGAGTATCGTGTGATGGGCAACTGGCAGGACAATCGTATCGTCGACCTCTTCGGGATCGAGCTTCCTATTATTCAGGCACCGATGGCGGGTGCGACTACGCCTGAAATGGTAATCGCGGCCAGTGAAGCTGGCGGCCTCGGTTCGCTTCCCGCCGCGCTGCTGACGATCGAACAGACGAAAGCGTCGCTCGATCAGATCCGCTCGGCGACTTCGAAGCCGATCAACATGAATTTCTTCGCACACGCCAATCCAGCGGCAGATCCCGTTGCCCAGATGGCGTGGCGCACCGCTCTTGCGCCCTATTATGTCGAGCTTGGGCTCGATCCTGCAGCACCAGTTCCGGCGGCAGGAAGGGCACCCTTCGACGACAATTATTGTGGCCTCGTCGAAAGCTATCGGCCGGAAGTCGTCAGCTTCCATTTCGGCCTGCCGGGGCCGGAACTGCTGGAGCGCGTGCGACAGACCGGTGCAAAGATCACAGCTTCGGCAACGACGGTCGCAGAGGCACGCTGGCTTGCCGAACGTGGCGTCGATGCCATCATCGCCATGGGGCTGGAAGCCGGCGGGCACCGCGGCAATTTCCTAAGCGACGACATGGCGACACAGGTCGGCACGATGGCCCTTGTGCCGCAGATTGTCGATGCCGTTTCGGTGCCGGTCATTGCTGCGGGTGGTATCAGCGATCGGCGCGGGGTTCGTGCCGCCTTCGTGCTCGGTGCATCCGCCGTTCAGGTAGGCACTGCCTATCTGTTTACGCCGGAAGCCAAGGTTACCGCGTTTCATCGTGAAGCGTTGAAGTCGGCGCGGGATGACAATACGGCCGTCACCAACATCTTCACCGGTCGCCCGGCACGGGGAATCGTCAACCGCATCATGCGGGAGATCGGGCCGCTGGCCAAAGCTGCGCCGGCATTCCCGACCGCAGGCGGGGCGCTTGCGCCGCTGAGGGCGGTGACCGAGAAGGAAAGCAGATCTGATTTCAGCAATATGTGGGCCGGCCAGGCGGCAAGCCTCGCGCGCGAAATGTCTGCAGCTGAACTGACGCGGTATCTTCTCGAGGCGGATTAGAATTGCGCGCTGCTGTCACAAAAACCGCAGCGGTTTTGTGATCGGGCCGAGCCGGGCGTAGAGACAAATGCGTTGCCTGGGTCGCCGTGCACAATGTGGATACGGGTGTCCTTTTCGGCGCCCGGGCGCTTCTCAGCCCTCCGCGCTACCGGCGGCCTTCGCCTGCTGGGCGGTGCGTAGCGTGGTTGCGGCAGCTGCGGCACCGTTCTTGTCATCGCCGCCGACCTGCACCATCGGCTGGGCGAATTCGATGCCGTTGTTCTGGAAGGCTTCGCGGATCATGGCATAGGCCTTGCGGCGGATATAGGTCTGCATGCCGGGCACCGTCGTCATGGCGAAGCTCAGGACGATACCGTAGTCGCCGAATTCCTCGACACCCTTCATCTTGAGCGGTTCGATGAAAAGCGGGCCGACCTCGGCATCTTCTTTCAACTCCGCGCCGATCGTCTTGGTGATCTTGCGGGCCTTGTTGATGTCGGTGTTGTAGGCGACCGAGATGCGGAACTTGTCGATCACCCAGTCGCGGCTCATGTTTTCCACAGCGCCAAGCTCCCCGAACGGAACGGTGAAGACGGGGCCGCGATGGTGGCGCAACCGCACCGAGCGCAGGCTGAAGCCTTCCACCGTTCCCTTGTAGTTTTTCGCCTGAATATATTCGCCGACACGGAAGGCATCATCGAGCATGTAGAAAACGCCGCTGATGACGTCCTTGACGAGGGTCTGCGAGCCGAAGCCGATGGCCACGCCGAAGATGCCCGCGCCGGCGATCAGCGGCCCGATTTCGACTCCGAGCTGCGCCAGCACGATCAGGCCGGCCATCACCGCCACCATGACGGCGAGTGCATTCCGGAAAATCGGCAGCAATGTCCGGAATCGCGCGCGTTTCGCCACTTCGGCAGGGGCGAGACCGGTCGCGTCTGCCGAGGTCGCAATGCTGCGGTCGATCCAGCCCTTGGCAAGCTGCCAGAGGAGATCGGCAATCAGCAGCACGATAACGCCTTTCAGCAATCCATAGAGGACGGCAGCCAACGTCGCATTCTGATTTGCGAGCGAATCGGGACTAAGGCGCCAGACGAGAGCCAGCCAGCCGACGGCGAGCGCAATGATGATTGCCCGGCTGCCGCGGACGAGCAATATGCTCCTGGGGCTTTCTGACGGCGCCGTCGTGAGCGTTGCCGCTGCCGTGCCCGTGGCACGCAACAGACCCGGCAGGACAAGGGCATAGACGCCGAGCCAGAAAAGGCCTTGCAGATCAAGGCACCAGAGGATCCACAACAGGGCGAGGAAGCCGGTGAGGCCTGCCTTTATGAAAATGGATTGGGCCAATGCCGACCAGACTGTTTCGATCGCGAGCGCCAACAGAAGAACCGAGAAGCAGTAGGAGATGGCCTCCGTGACGGCCCGATCGACGCCTAGCGGTGCGCCGAGCGTCGCGGTTGCCGCGGCAAACAATGCAATGCCGACAAAAAGCTGGGCGCGGATGGCGAGCGAGGGGCGGTTGCTTTCCACGAGGTTAATCAAGACAGCGGCGACGCGGTAGGCGATGAAGGCAACCAGATAGGCGAGGAGAACCAGCCGGGCGAGTGGCGGCCATTCAACGGCGAAGAATATGATTGCGACGACCACGGTGAAAACCGCGACCGGAAGAAGGCGGGCGACCGGGCCGATCGACGGGGACCGGGCGCGCCTGAAGAGCCATTCGGCGGCCGCACCTACCGCGACCAAGCCCGCAAAAATCAGGAAAATCGGTGCATATCCGTGTGAGACAGCATCCTGGCGAGCACGTGCGGCCCCTTGGGACATTTCGGAGGGGATACGCGGAACTGCAGCAAGAATACCATCGATGCGCGAGCGCAGCCGCGCTTCCCAAGTCGCAAAGCCCGATGGCTGGGCTGCTGCGGCTGTTGCGTCCTGCTCCTTCTTCCGACTTTCCAGCCAGGTTTGGATCTCGGGATCCTGCAGCAGGCCTATCAGCTGGTCAATCTTCTGCTGGGGCGGTGGTGGCGCGGTTTGCGCCGCCGCCGAGGTCACGACGAGGAAAGCCAGAAGAAATACTGCCAGCCTGATCATTCGCTATGTCTCCCGGCAGAATAGCCGGCCGCAGGAGACGTCGTCACCGATCTGTCCATGCGCCGCTTCCTCCACGGTACAAGGATGAGCACAGCAGGAGCCTCTGCGGGAGTACGTTACGGTAAACTCTGGCGTAAAGGCCGGGGAAGAGACGTAAACGACGGCGCATTTACGGTAACGTACTTCCATCTTCCACCTGTCACTTCATAGTCGGCTGGATGAGCAGGAGGCCGAAATTCCATGGGTGGGAAAGGAGGCATTAACAGCAACGCTACCGAAACCGCACAGCACGGGCTGTGGCGGCTCATGCTGAAATTGCCTGCAATGCGCGGCAGACTGCAGCTTCTCGCATCGAAATCCCGCTCGCTTAACGATCTCTTCGAGGCTTATGAGGAAGCGTGCCTTGCCCTGGAACGCCTCATGCGGCAGCCCGGGGACGAGCATTGTGCGATGGTCGTCGAGTACGAGACCATCTGTGCCGAAATCGAATCCGACATCATCCAATATGTCCTGGAACACCGCCCGAGCTTGCCGGATTGAGGCGCAGACTCACGTTAAAATCGATCGTCCGCTGGTTTTGTTAGCATTTTCAGTTGCAACCTGTTGCTGTCTCGGCGATAAACATCTCTGTTATACTTTAGCCTAATCAGCGCGTACGGGGCGATCATGGGTGCTGAAGTAGTCGAGACCAGGGCATGCGAAGTATCGTTGCCGGAGGCCAGGGCGGAACTCGAACGAATTCTGTCCGATCCGAGATTCCACGCCACGGAACGGCAACGGGCCATTCTCAGATATCTTGCGGAAAGGCGTTTCGCCGGCTGTGAGGAGGGGGTCAAAGCCTATTCCATCGCACTTGATGTTCTCGGGCGAGCGAGCAATTTCGATGCGTCGAACGATCCGATCGTGCGCATCGAGGTGAGCCGGCTGCGTTCGTCGGTCGAGAACTATTATGAAGCCTTCGGTGCCGAGCGGGATGTGACGATCCACATCCCCAAAGGTACTTATGTGACGCTTTTCCCTCGCTCGCACGTGCCCTACGAGGATGACGAGGAAGAGGTGGCGCTGGAAAGCGATCTGCCCGAGACGCCTGATGATCTTCCTGTTTCCCCGGCTGCGGAGGGCCCCGCTGCCGCTTCCGCTTCTGCCTGGCTCCTGATGATCCATACGGGAATGGCGCTGCTGCTCTGCGCGGCGATCGCTGCCGGTGTCGTTTTCTACGCTTCAAAGCCGTCCCTGACAGTACGCCCTTCGGTCGCTCTTTCCATGGACGCGGTTGACACCAGGATGCAAGGAGAGGCCAGCCAGACGCGCGACATGCTGCTGACGGCGCTGACCCAGTTCCAGACGCTGACGGTGGCGAAGGCTGGTTACGCCGGCGTGCGAACCCAGAAAGTTGCAGGGCGGGCCTATGAAATCGACATGAAATACTACGGCGACGGCGATATCAGGAGCGTCTGGTGGCAGATCGTCGACAGCCAGTCCAGCGACGTCCTGAAATCGGGGCTCGAAACGATCGCCATCGACGGAAAGAGTCCGGCAGCGATCCGCCAGGAGATCGTCGATGTTCTTGCTCGCCGCTTTGGCGCTGCGCGTGGGGCGATCAACAATATTGAAACGCATGCCAGCAGTACCGAGTCGCTCGGAAACGCCTGCGTGCTGCGCGCCGAATATCAGGTCGATGATGGCGGATCGGATAATATGACCGCAGTGCGTTCCTGCCTCGAGCGGACGCTCGTCGTCGATCCGAATAATTCCGACGCCAAAGCGCTGCTTGCGCGTGTCCTTATCGCGGGGGAAACAGGGGCCGGAGATGCCGTGGTGCGTGCCCGCGCTCTCGATCTGGCGAATCGCGCGGTTTCGATCGCCCCCATGTCCGATCGTGCCTATGTGGCGCTGATGATGACGCAATTCGCCGACGGGCGCATCGATGCGGCCCTCCAGGCCGGAAATCGGGCGATCTCGCTCAATCCGAGCAATCCAGATGCGGCGGCAAAGCTTGCCTCGGTGCTGTTTTCAGCCGGTTACTTCGACGCCGGCGTCGCCATGGCGCAGGATGCGGGACGGGCCGTGGATATCGTGCCGCGCGACGCCATGCTTGTTCTTGCCCTGGATGCCTATCGTCGCGGCGAGTGGTCGGAGGCTTCTCTGCTTGCCGAACAGGTCAATTGCACCGACTTCGTCGTGCGTGCCTTGCGGGCGGCAGCACTCGGTCAGCTTGGGTCCGATCAGGCAAAACAGCGGCTTGCCGATGTGCGGGGCCGGGATCCGGATTTCGAGCGCACCTTGAGGCGCAAGCTGGAGGCAAGACGCTTGCAGCCGGTGCTGTCCGCAGAGATCCAGGATGGCCTTACCAAGGCTGGGGCCGTGTTCGCATTCAACGACGTGACCGGAGCCGTGAGCCCATAGATGGGACTAGATGCTTGCTCCTGCTGTCTGCAGAGTTCGTCAATAAGCCGGTCGGCTGGTGGGATGAGAAAATTCGAAGCGCCTCTCCTCTCGGCTTCCATGGCAAAGGCGGCGCAAATTCCGAAAACGATGGGCCCGTTTACGGCATCATTTACGGTGCGGTTTACCGTAACGTACTTCCGTCTAAAGCCGGAGATGTATCCTATCGTTACAGGGGCAATTTAACTTTGTGGGTCATCAGAGAGATATTGGATGCGAACCACCATGCTATTGCTTTCCGCGGTCGTTCTGGCCGCTCCCGCAGTCGTGCAGGCTGCGGATATTGCTCCCGTTCTCGCTCCGCAGCCGAGGCCTGCAGATCCCGATAAATGGACCTTTTCGATATCGCCCTATTTCTGGGCCGCCGGGATCACGGGCGACACCGGCGTTTTCGGCCTTCCGGAGGTTCATGTCGACGAGAGTTTCGGCGATATTCTCTCGGATATCGATTTCGGCTTCATGGCAGCGGGCGATGCCCGTTATGACCGTTTCAGCATCGTGACCGATATTATCTATGCCCGCATAACGACGGACTCGGCGACGCCGCGCGGCGTATTCGCCGACGAGGTCGACCTCAAAACGGAAACCTTCACGGCGATGATCGGTGCGGGTTACTCGGTGATCGACGAGCCCCAGGGTCGCCTCGATGTGATCGGCGGCGTGAAGATCTGGTATACCGAAACGACGATCTCCTTTTCCGGCGGCCCGCTGGGCGGCGTGTCGGGCACTGACGATGCCACCTGGGTCGATGCCATGGCCGGTGTCAGAGGGATGTATTCTATTACGCCTTCGGTCTATCTGACCGGGTGGGGTCTGATCGGCGCCGGCGGTGCCGATCTCGACTGGGATGTCATGGCGGCTATCGGCTACAAATGGAACGACGCCATTTCCGCCGTTGCCGGCTATCGTGCTCTCGGCGTGAACTATAGTAACGATACCTTGACCAACGATATCGTCGAGCATGGCCCGATCCTGGGCGTCGTCTTTCATTTCTGAGATTGTGTGAGGGCGCTCGCGGCAATCGCGCGAGTGCTTCTTCACTGTTCGAAGGCGAAGATCTTTTTCCAGTCGTTTTTCATGTCGACCACCAGCCAATTGCGGCGCTCGGCCTCGTTGAGCGCCTTGTCCAGCTTTCCGAAGGCCGAATCCCGATCATAGGCATATTCGCGCTCGGCATCCGTATGATGGACCAGCATCGCGAAGCCTGGACCTTTGGCCGCTGTCGTCCAGCGCATCATTTCGTAGTCGCCATCCGAATTGCCGGCGACGAAGATCGGCCTGAGGCCGATGAACTTGTTGATGCCGACGGGCTTGCCGGGGCCGTCGTCGATGAAATCGATTTTCGGCAGCCGTCTGAGAACCGGAACGTCGCCGACAAGATCGTATTCCGTTGCAATCGTGCTGCCGACGACCTGTTCGGGCGGGATGCCGTAGATCTGTTCCGTCGCCGGACGCATAAACTCTACGCCGCCGCCCGAGACGATATAGGTCCGGAAGCCGTTGGCGCGCAGATAGTCCAGCAGTTCGCGCATCGGCAGGTAGGTCATCTCGGTATAGGGCTTGCCGGTCTTCGGATGTTTTGATGAGGCGAACCAGTCGGTGACGATCTTGCTGAATTCGTCGGTGGTCATGCCGGCATGCGTTGCCATCATGAGTTCCACCATGCCCTTCTCGCCGCCCTTGGCGATGCCTTTCAGGTCGCCATCGAGAACGCTCTTGAAGGGTTCCCTGGTCTTCCATTCGGGATGCTGCGGCGCGAGCGTCTTGACCCGATCGAGGATAAAGCCGAGCTGGGTATAGAAGGGCTGCTCGGACCAGAGCGTGCCGTCATTGTCGAAAACGGCGATGCGGTCGGCCGGCGCGACATAGCCCTCTCCGCCTTCGGTGACGGTTGCCTTGACGAAATCCATGATGCGGGTTTTGGCAGTCGTATCGTTCCATGAGGGCAGGGGTTCCTGCGCGAGGGCCGGGCTCCATACGGCCGCGATCAGAAGAATGAGTGCGACGGCGAGGGAGGCGAGGCAGGCATCAATGGCTTGAGTGGATCGTCTCATGAACATTCTCCTGCGACGTGGGCTCCTGGGACGCCGGCTCTTGGAACGCTGGTGCTCTCCTGATGCAGCGCAAACCGAGATGGCTCGTCGAGGTATCCTCCGGTTCGGCATGCCGGGCGGCTGGGCGATAGCGCCGGCAGTAATTCGGTGCGCAGAGGTGGGAGCCGCCCTTCAGCACGCGGCGCGGAATGCGGATGCTGGGTTGGCGCGGGTCGTAGCTCGCCTCCACGCCGCCGCCGCGCGGATTATCAGGAATGCAGCAGGCTTTTGCGGCTGGTTCCGGATGGCGATCGGACCAGTAGTCCGTGGTCCATTCCCAGACGTTGCCGATCATGTCGTAGAGGCCGTAGCCGTTCGGCGGGAAGCTGCGTACGGGAGAGGTCCGTTCGTGGCCTTTCGGTTTCGTGGACTTCACCGGGAAGGTACCCTGCCAGGTGTTAGCCATGGGAGCGCCGCCGGGCATCAGTTCGTTACCCCAGGCAAATTCCGCATCGTCGAGGCCACCGCAGGCCGCAAGCTCCCATTCCGCTTCGGTCGGCAGCTCAAGGCCCGCCCAATCCGCATAGGCCTTGGCATCGCACCAGGACACGTGCACGACGGGATGGTCGAGCTTGCCGCGCAGATCGCTCAATCCGCCGAGCGGCCGGCGCCAGTTCGCACCGAATTTGAAGGTCCACCACTGCGTGATATCAGGCCCGCTGACGGTCTTCGGCTGGAAGAAGAGCAGCGATCCCGCACGCAACATCTCGGGTTTGGCGCCGGGGTAATCCTTGGGATCTGGCGTCTTTTCAGCGAAGGTGACATAGCCGGTCGCCTTGACGAATTCCGTGAACCTGCGGTTCGTGACCGGGGTCTCATCGATCCAGAAGCCATCGACCTTCACGGGATGGGCAGGCGCCTCCTCCGGATAGTGATCGTTCGATCCCATCGTAAAGGTCCGGCCAGGAATCCAGATCATGCCTTCAGGGGCCGCGTTCGAGGCATGTGCGTCTTCGAATGCCAGTGCCATCGTCGTCTCCGGAGTGTCGGCTGGGAGCTTCGCGCGTAAGCGAAGGAGACGGAAGTACGTTACGGTAAACGCATTCGAGTGCTGCGTAACGGTGGGCGTAAATTTACCGTAACGTACTTGTTTGCCAGGTCGAGCCTCTGTCTTCTCGTGTCTCACGGGTATCGGAGGGATATGATGAGCCGGTTCAGGTTCGCGTCTTGCCTGCTGGCGCTTTTGCCGGGACTTTTTGGCGCGGCCGATGCCACCGCGCAGGACTCCGAAAGTGATCTTGCCAAGAAGCTCAGCAATCCGGTCGCTTCGCTGATCAGCGTCCCCTTCCAGTTCAACTACGACCGTGGCTTCGGCCCCGAGGACGGCAATCGTGAGACGCTCAATATCCAGCCCGTCATTCCGTTTTCGATCAATGAAGACTGGAACGTCATATCACGCACGATTCTTCCGGTGATCTGGCAGGATGATATCGCCGGCTCCTCCGGCCATCAGTTCGGCATCGGCGATATCACGCAGAGCTTCTTCTTCTCTCCCAAGCAGCCGGGACCTGGTGGACTCATCTGGGGTGTCGGCCCGGCTCTTCTTCTTCCGACGGCGACGGACGAATTGCTGGGCAGCGGCAAATGGGGTGCAGGGCCGACGGCCGTGCTGCTCAAGCAGGAGGGTCCCTGGACCTATGGCATCCTTGCCAATCACATCTGGTCCTTTGCGGGCCAGAGCGACAGAGCGGATGTAAGCTCGACCTTCCTGCAGCCGTTCCTTTCCTATACCACGAAGGATGCCTGGACCTTCACGCTCAACACGGAAAGCACCTATGACTGGGAAGCCAACCAGTGGTCCGTGCCGATCAATCTGCAGGCTTCGAAACTCCTGAAATTTGGACAGCAGCCGGTCAGCCTTTCCGCTGGCGTTCGCTACTGGGCCGATGCGCCCGATAACGGTGCCGAAGGTTGGGCCTTTCGCGCGGGCATGACATTCCTGTTTCCGAAATAGAGGCCGGGTGTAGCGCTGTCAGGCGGGTTCTGTTCCGTCAGCCGCGACCGGATTGAGGGGCGGCAGGCTTGATCGCTTTTTCTCGTCGATCACAGGGCCATGTCGGGCAAGGGCTGTTGCGATTGCCGCCCGATCTATTTTCAGCCCGACCTGCGCTGCAAAGAGCTTGCGTTCCAAAAGATCGGCCTGCTGTTTGAGGACGGGGGAACCCTCCTTTGCCAGCCAATCAGCGATGGTTCGGTATCCGAACTCTGATGCCCAAGCCTGTAGAGCCGCATAGACGGCGGTTTCGTTTCCGGCCTCGATGGTCTGCGTTATTTGGCGAAGCCGGTAGGAACGGGAATTGTGCCAGAGATCCCGGCGTTTCGAGCGCCACGCTGCAAACCGGGGTGCGAGCCAGCGGACAATGAAAACGGCAATCGCAAGTGCCATGGCGATTGCGGCGATGAGCCAGATGCTGCCCTGGCGCGATGAGCTGCCCGCTTCTTCCGAGAGCTGCGGTGCGATTGCCTCTTTGACGGATGCGGGACTGACCGAAACTTTCACGTCAGGAAGTGCTGCTGTTTTTTCCGCTTTGCTGTCCACATCGAACCAGGGATAGGAAACCGCCGGTATGTCGAATGTCCCGGCAGYGGCGGCGGTATAGACGATGGTTTCGGTGCGCCGGCTGGCCGTTTCCCTGTTGATGTCTATGCCGTCCTCGATCTTCGGCGGCTTCACATATTGCTGCAGTCCGGATGTGTGGCCGAGCTCAACCGGCGGGATCATCATCGCCTGTGTGTCCAGGGCCGTGATGGCGATGATGCGGGAAAGCGCATCGCCTGCCTTCAGCTTGGACGGGTCACGATCGAAGGATTGTTCGATCGTCAAGCCATCGGCGGCAAATACTGGCTGGTCGGGAAGGGAGCTGCCGCCAACTTTGAACGAAATGCCTGGGATGGTGACGGTTGCCTTTGTCGGCTTTCCTCCCACCGAATAGCCGAGTTCGATCGGGATATCCGGCAGGGTATAGGGGCCAGACGCTTCCGGCACGACCGCATAGCTGCGGCGGATGCCGGAATATTGTACGCCGTCGATGGTCTGGGTCAGATTGAAGCCGCGCTCGTCCGGCAGGGTGACCATGGCATTCGGAACGGCGAATAAGGGAAACTGCGGCGGCGAGGTGAAGAAGTCCGGCACGAAGACATCGACCGTCAGGCGCAGCTGTTGCCCCGGCACGACGTCACCGTTCCCCTCGATTGCCGCGCGGGCGAATGGTTCGGCAGCCAATGCGTTTCCCAAGATGAACAGCCAAAGCAACAGGGCTGACCGGATCATGGTTTGCCCCCTTTCGCTTCCATCGCGAATTTACGCGCCATCAGGTCGGCCGGGCTCACCTGGATATTCTTCATCCACATTTCCGAGGTCTGCTCGGCGATGCTGATCTGTCCTTCCTTGCCTTGCTTTCCCTTGTCGTCGAACTGGACGCTGTCGGGCTTTTCATTCGGCTCCTGCGGTTGCTCCTGTTCCTTCTCCTGCTGCTTCTTCAAAAGCCTTTCGGCGATCACGAGATCGGCTTGAGCCTCCGGCCAGTCCTTCCGTTTTTCGATTGCTTTCCGATAGGCCGCGACAGCTTCCTCGAACTTGCCGAGATGCAGGAGGGTGTTTCCCTGATTGTACCAGCTTTCAGCCGTATCGACGGCAGCGAAGGCATCAAGCGCATCCTCAAAATGCCCGGTCCTGTAAAGCGCTACACCCTTCCACATAGGATCCTGGAAATGGCCGGCGGCCCCCTCGAAGTCGGCCCGTTCAAAAGCCAGTCGCCCCTGCTGATCCGGCGTCAGCCATAGATCCATGAAGTCAGCCGCCTCGGCCGGGGACGGCGTCAGCAGCCGGATGGCGAGAAGCATGGCGCCGACCTTGACCACCCAGCCGCGCCGGAAGGAGAGAGCAAGCAGCAAGGCGACCGGAGCGACCAGCCACCAGCCGGCATCGCGCCAACGATTGCCTTCTGAGGTCTGTGCATCCGCAAAATTCGTGCTGATGCGCTGGATGATCCAGCGGACGTCGGTATCGTCATTGGTGATCGTGGCGACATCGGCCCCGGTTGCCGACTTCACCTGCTTCAGGGCCTCGACATCGAGTTTAGGCAGGAGGCGCCCGCCGCCGGCATTGGTCAGGAAATTGCCGTCGGCCGTCTTGACTGGCCCACCCTCGGCGGTGCCGATACCGAGAATAACCACCCCGTTGGCATTCGTGGCCTTCAGTGCGTCGAGCCCGGCCGGTTCGATACCATCCGTCAGGAAAAGGATCGTGCCGGCCATCCCCTCCGTCTTGAAGAGGCTGTTCGAAAGTGCAAGCGCGCCTGACGTGTTCTTGCCGGGCTCTGGCATGATGCGCGTCGCCAGCGCATCCGAATAGCTTTCTATAAGGGATGCATCTTCTGTCAGCGGCACGACGAGATGGGCGGTGCCGGCATAGGCGACGATTGCGGTTTTTGCTCCGGGCCGCGCAGCGAGAATATCCTGGATCTTGAGTTTTGCGCGTTCGATGCGGCTGGGGCTGATATCGATCGCATCCATGGTCGGCGAAAGATCGATGGCGATGACAAGGGGCGCTGTATCCTCGACAAAGGGGGGTGCCTCGTGCTGCCATGCCGGGCCTGCTGCGGCAATAGTGCCCAAAGCCAGCAGGCCGGCGAGCAGCCATGATGGATTGATCCGGCCGTGACGGTTTGCCTCGACGATCAGCTTGTCGAGCAGATGCGGCGCGATCATGCCCTTCCAGCGGTCGCGAATATCGTCCGAGCGGGCCGCGAACCAGAGAATAACGAGCGGAACGAGCAGGGCGAGTAACCACCATGGCCGCAGAAAGTGCAGGTCGGTGATCATGCCGCTGCCCTCCGGCGGATCAGACCGAGAGAGCCCGCGAGGAAATAATAGAGAGCGAGAATGACAATCGCCGCGCCGAGCGGCCAATGGAACAGTTCGATACGCGGACGCCAGGACAGCACTTTCTGGTCTTCCGGCGTGATCTGGTCGAGAACGTCGTATATGGTCGCGAGCTGGCTCTGGTCACCGCCGAAGAAATAGCGGCCGCCGGTATCGGCGGCGATCTTCTGGAGTGTCCTTGTATCCAGCTTGTCCTCGCCCATGGCGGCCGGGTCACCGATGCCGATTGCATGGATGACGATGTCATTCTTTCCGGCGATCTCTGCCGCCTTCAACGGCGGCATCTTGCTGGCCGTATCGTTGCCGTCGGTGAGCAGGATCAGCACCTTTTCGGGGGCGGTTGTCTTTTCGAACATTCTGAGCGCCAGGCCGATCGAATCTCCGAGCGATGTTCGCGGACCTGCGATGCCGGGCAGCAGTCCGTTGATCATCAGTCGGACGAGGTCGTGATCCATGGTGAAAGGTGCCAGCGGGTAGGGCGCATCGCCGAAGGCGATCAGGCCAAGCCGGTCACTGGGTCGTTTCGTCACGAAATCGGCGACCACGGTTCGCACGGCGTCGACGCGCGCTCCCAGACTGCCGTCAGGCAATGGAAAATCACGCGTTTCCATGGATTGCGACAGGTCGAGGGCCAGCAGGATATCACGTTGCGGTTCCACCTTTTCGAGCGGCGGCTCGACGAATTGCGGCCGGGCAAGCGCGAGAACGACGAAGCACCAGGCAAGACCTTCGGCAAGGCTCTGATGCCATGTCCGTTTTGGCACTACGGAACCTTCCGTCGGCTGAACCCCTGCCGCATGAGCCACTTGATCGAAAAAGGGCAGGCGGATCGATGCCGACGTTTCCCTGTGCGCCGGCAGCAGCCACCAGACCAGCAGGGGAAGCGGAAGCAGTAGAAGCAGCCATGCATGCTCAAGCTGGTACATGGTGCCCCCTGATCCACCGTCTCGATTTGAGGACGAGCTGGTCGGCAACATCATCAGGAAGTGCCGCAATGGCGGCGTCATCGCGATATTCGAGATCATCGAGGAGGCGGCTAAATGCATTATCCGCTCCGCGGCTGTTCAGACGCCGTGCCCATGCCTGACCGGTAAGGGATGCGACATCGCTCCTTGGTGATGCCGCGAGCGCAGTACGCTTCAGCAGTTCTGTCAGTTCGTGGACGCCCTTTTCGCGATAGATCGGGTTGCGGATGTCTGCCGCGATGCCGTCAAGCAATCGCAGCGCTTCCCGCCGGTAGGCATTGCGGCGATATCGTCTCAGCCAGACAAGGAAAGCTGAGAGCAACAGGATGCCGAGCAAGGCGGCGAGCGCGACCCAGCCCCAGGTCTGCGGCAGCCAGGACACTGGCGGCGGAACCGCGATGTCATGCAAAGAGCGGAGCGCCGTCTCGGTGATGGGATCGAGCTGAATTTTCGGCTCCATCATCGCCTCCGTTGCCGCCAGGTGGATTGTTCGAGCAGGCGGCGAAGCTGTGGAGCAGTCTCCTCTGCCGTAGAGACAGGCAGCATCGGAAGGCCGAGTTCGCGCTGCCAGGCCATCAATTCGCGGCCGCGGTTGCGGGCAAAAGTATCGATGGATTTGCGGACGCCTGCCTCGCTCAGGGACAGTTCCGCCTGCAATCCGCCGCCGCTGACGACGATATTGGCGGCTTTGGGAAGCTCCAGAAGGAAAGGGTCGTAGATCAGCAGGCAGATCACGTCGTTGCGGGTCGAGAGCGCCAGCATCAGATTGCGCGTCGTTTCCCCATGCCCATCAAAATCGCTGATGACGACGACAAGGTGATCGTGATGGGCGATTGCGGCCACGCGCTGCAGTACCGTGTCCAGAGAGGCGGGGGAGGGTATGTCGGTGAACCGCGAATTCAGGGTCTGGTTCTTGGAGGCGATCCTGTCGGCAAGCGCGATGACGGCGTTGCGGCTGCGATATGGCTTGACCTCTTCGATGTCGCCATCGCCAAAGATGAAGCCGCCGACCCGATCGCCCGAGCCGAGAATGCGCCAGGCGCAGAGCATGGCGGCCTCGGCGGCGGTGACGGATTTCATGGCGCGACGGCTGCCGAAGAACATGTTGATCCGCTGGTCGACCACGAGGATCGCCGGCCGCTCCTTCTCCTCGCCATAAATGCGCACGACCGGTTTGTTCGTGCGGGCCGTCACGCGCCAATCGATGGAGCGGATATCGTCACCCGGCAGATATTCCCGCAATTCCTCGAAGATCAGCCCGCGGCCGCGCAGCGCCGATTGCATGCGGCCGGCAAGCTGCTGGTGGCTTTTCGCCTTCTGGATAAAGGTCAGGTTGCGGGCGCGGCCCTCGAGAGCGACGAGCTGTTCCGTCGTGACATGAACACCATCGCTGCTTTTGGCCGCCGCACTCATGAAACCGCAACCAGTTCGGTGATGCGGTCGATCACCTGATTGGCGCTCGTATCGGCCGCATGCGCCTCGTAGGAGAGGATGAGGCGGTGGCGGAAGACATCGTTGACGATGGCCTTCACGTCGTCAGGGGTCACATAATCGCGGCCCTTCAGCCATGCATAGGCGCGCGAGACCTTGTCGAGGCCGATGACGCCACGCGGGCTGACGCCGACCTGCAGGAGCTTCGCCAGATCCTTGTCGTAACGATCCGGATAACGCGTCGCGAAGACGAGAGCGACGATATATTTCTCGACCGGTTCGGAGACCGTCACCGCGCCGATTTCCGTGCGGGCGTCGAAGACGGCCTGCGGGTTCAGGCGCTCGATGGCTGGCGCGGAGCCCTTGTTGTGGGCGGCGTTCTCCTCGTCTCGGTTGAGCCGCATGATCGCGGCTTCCGATTGCTCATCGGGATAGCCGACCTCGACATGCATGAGGAAACGATCGAGCTGCGCTTCCGGCAGGGGATAAGTGCCTTCCTGCTCGATCGGGTTTTGCGTCGCCATGACCATGAAGAGATCAGGCAGCGGATAGCTTTTGCCGCCGACCGTGACCTGCCGTTCCTCCATTGCCTCCAGCAGGGCCGATTGCACCTTGGCGGGCGCGCGGTTGATCTCGTCGGCGAGGATGAGATTGGCGAAGATCGGTCCCTGCTGGAACTTGAACTCGCCCTTGCCGCCTTCGGAGAAGTAAACCTCCGACCCCGTGATATCGGCAGGTAGCAGGTCCGGGGTGAACTGGACGCGAGAAAGCTCTGAATCGAGGTTTTTCGCCAGGCTCTTGATTGCGCGCGTCTTGGCGAGGCCCGGCAGGCCCTCGACCAGCAGATGGCCATTGGCAAGGAGCCCGAGCAGCAAACGCTCGACCATCGTCTCCTGACCGATGATCGATTGGCCGATGCGCTTGCCGAGATCGAGAATATCGTCACGTGCCGYCATGTGCGCTCCGCGGAGTTCGAATTGCAGGCGCGATAGGATTCGCCGCGCCTGTGATCTTTCGACAGGTGGCGCTATTGGGCGCCACTTGGGCTTTGCTCGAGCGATCGCATCAGCGCCTCGACCATCTGGTCGACGCTGAAGCTTGCTGAGCGCTGGCTCGGGGGGAATTCGCGAAAAGTCTGGAGGAACGGCGCTACCCGCCAGACACCGTACTGAATGAGGTAGGCGTTCTTGGCCAGCCAGTCGTAATACTGGTCGGAGACGACATCCGCGCGCTCGTACGGATCCATCCTGAGATTGAAGACCTTTGGTGCGCGCAGGCAAACGAAGGGGTTGGCCCATACTACGAAGCCGCCTGGCTCCCGCTGTTCGCAGAAGACGATTTTCCAGTCGTTGTAGCGATAGGCGACGAGTTGTCCTTCATCGTTGAAGTAGTAGAAATCGTGGCGGTCCGATTTCTGTTCCTGACCCGTCAGATATGGCAACTGGTTATAGCCGTCGAGATGGACCTTGAACTGGTTGCCGCCGATCGTCGTGCCTTTCGCGAGCTTGTCCTTGATGTCGGGGTTGCCGGCCGCCGCAAGCAGCGTCGGGAACCAGTCCAGGCCGGACATCATCTGGTTGGAAACTTCGCCGGGCTTGATGTGTCCTGGCCAGCGAACCAGGGCGGGGACACGGAACGCACCTTCCCAGTTGGTATCCTTCTCGCTGCGGAACGCCGTAGTGGCGGCATCGGGCCAGGACCATTGGTTGGGGCCGTTGTCGGTCGTGTATACCACGATCGTGTTGTCGGCGATGCCGAGATCGTCGAGGGCTTTCAAGAGCTTGCCGACATCGCCGTCGTGCTCGATCATGCCATCCGCATATTCGTTGCCGGGCATGCCGCTCTGGCCCTGCATCGATTCACGCACATGCGTGAAGGCATGCATGCGGGTGGTATTCATCCAGGTGAAGAAGGGTTTGCCCGCCTTGGCCTGCCTGTCCATGAAATCGATCGCCGCTGCGGTCGTCTCGTCGTCGATGGTTTCCATGCGTTTCGTGTTGAGTGCGCCGGTATCCTCGATCTTGCCGTCTGCCGTCGCTTTCAAAACGCCGCGCGGCGAATTCGCGCGCACGAATTCCTGATCGTCCTTCGGATAATAGGGACGTTCTGGCTCTTCTTCGGCATTCAGGTGATAGAGGTTGCCGTAGAACTCGTCGAAACCGTGCTTGATTGGCAGGAATTCGTCGCGGTCGCCGAGATGGTTCTTGCCGAACTGGCCTGTCGTATAACCGAGCGGCTTAAGAGCCTGGGCAATGGTAATGTCTCGCGACTGCAGGCCGACTGTCGCGCCGGGAATCCCGACCTTGCAAAGCCCGGTGCGCAGGCAGACCTGGCCGGTGATGAAGGTGGAGCGGCCCGCCGTGCAGCTGTTCTCGGCATAATAATCCGTGAACATCAGTCCTTCCTTGGCGATACGGTCGATGTTGGGCGTGCGGTAACCCGTGACGCCGAAGGAATAGGCGCTGATATTGGTCTGGCCGACGTCGTCGCCGAAGATGACGAGGATGTTCGGCTTGTCGGGTGTTTCGGGAGAAGC
>NZ_JBFUBG010000087.1:0-28519 GCF_056405875.1 Rhizobium sp. P1_E6
GATCATGCTGGCGCTCGGCGTGCTGATCCTGACGGCAATCGTCGGGGCATCGCTTTGGCTGGTGCGGGAAAACAGCCTCTATTCCGATGAGGTGGCGCAGATACGCCGCGTGCGCAGCGCTGCAGCCGACCTGCTGTCGACGCTGCAGGACGCAGAGACGGGCCAGCGGGGTTTTCTACTGACTCTCGACCGGAAGTATCTCGATCCGTACAACACCGCCATCCAGGACCTGCCGGCGCGGCGCCAAGGGTTGCTGGATGCAACGAGCGATCTTCCTAAAAATAGCGAAAGCCTGAGGGCGCTGGATAAGGCAATCGACAGCAAGCTCAAGGAGTTGTCATCGACAATTACGCTTGCCTCCCAGGGGCAGATGGCAGACGCCCTTGCCATTGTCCGCAGCGATACCGGCAATGCGGCAATGGCGGCAGTGCGGACGACGCTGGGCGGCCTCATCGCCTCGACAGACGATCGCCTTCGTATCATCGTGATCCAACAATTGGATGCAGCCGACAATCTGCAATGGGTCACCGTGGGCGGCGCCATCGCCATGGTCATCGTCATCGGCGGCGCCATCCTCATCATCTTCCAGCATGTGCGGGAGCTCTCGCGGGCGCAGAAGGAGCTCGAAGTGCTCAATTTCGGCCTCGAAGAGCGCGTTACCGAACGCACTGAAGACCTGATGCGGGCCAACCAGGAGATCCAGCGCTTCGCCTATATCGTCACCCACGATCTTCGCGCGCCGCTTGTCAACATCATGGGTTTTCTCAGCGAACTGGAGACCAGCCTGAAGGCGGTAAACAGCTACGTGCTTGCAGACAACAAACAGCCGAGCGAAGAGGAAATCAGGGAGGCACGGCTTGCGGTGGAGGAAGACCTGCCGGAAGCGATGAATTTCATTCGTTCCTCCACGCGAAAAATGGATTCGCTGATCAACGCCATCCTGAAGATTTCGCGCGACGGCCGACGCAAGCTTGCTCCTGAGCGGATCGATCTCAAGGCGGTGGTGGAAACGGCGGCTGAGAATGTCCAGCACCAGATTGCAGCATCCGAAGGGACAGTGGAAATCGATGTGCGCGTGCCGTCGCTCGTGACGGACCGCTTCTCGCTCGACCAGATTTTCGGTAATCTCTTCGACAATGCCGTGAAATATCGATCACCCAGCCGGCCCCTCGATCTGCACGTGAAGGCCGTACCTGCCGGAAAAGGGCGTATCCAGATCGATATCAAGGACAACGGCCGCGGTATCGGCAAGGCGGATATGGAGCGCGTTTTCGAGCTTTTCCGGCGCGCCGGCACGCAGGACCAGCCGGGCGAGGGTATCGGCCTTGCCTATGTGCGCTCGTTAATACGAAATTTGGGCGGCGATGTTACGGTCGATTCGGCCGAAGGCGTCGGCAGCACGTTCACGCTGACGCTGCCTGCGGACCTCAGCACGATTATAAAGGCAGAGACATGATAGCGACCGGCAAGGAAGTCACCATCGTCATGATCGAGGACGATGAGGGGCATGCCCGCCTCATCGAGAAGAATGTACGCCGTGCCGGCGTCAATAACGAGATCGTGCCTTTCACCAACGGCACCAGCGCGCTCGACTTCATTCTCGGCACGGACCGCAGCGGTGAAGTGAGCCGCGACCGTTATCTTCTGGTGCTGCTGGACCTGAACCTGCCGGATATGTCGGGCATCGATATTCTGGAGAAGATCAAGGGCAACGAGCACACCAAGCGCCTGCCGGTGGTGATCCTGACGACGACCGACGATGAGCGCGAAATCCAGCGCTGCTATGACCTCGGCGCCAACGTCTACATCACCAAGCCGGTCGACTACGAGAACTTTGCCCACGCGATCCGCCAGCTCGGCCTGTTCTTCGCTGTGATCCAGATTCCGCAATAGTCTGTAAAGAGAAAGGCGAGCGGCCGTAGCGCGCTCGCCTTTGACGTGCTCTGACTTTTCAAGCGACGTTGATCAGCAATGGCAGGCCGATCATCACGCCGACAAGAACAGCGACAACAGTTGCGACACGCACGATGCGCAGACGCCGCGTGCGTTCCCCACTCCAGTCATAGGTCATTTTGCGTCTCCTCGGGGAAGGACGTAGAGCCCGGGATTCCGGGTTCAATATGTATGACTGCGTTTGCTTGTGTAAGGCTGGCCTAATTTACGAGGATTATTCAGAAACGCAGCGACCAGCGGCGGCCGTCATGGGTCATGCGTACCATGCCGAGCGGCTGGACATCGATGGTCCAGAAGGAAGCGGGTGGCGCTTTCAGCACATCCAGGATCGCGGCGCGGATGACGGCTGCGTGGCTGACTGCTACGACATGGCCGCCCAGGGGCATTTCCTCGTTCATCCAGCCGGCAATGCGTTTGCAAAGCTGTTGCAGGCTCTCGCCCTCATGCGGGGCGGCTTCGGGATCGGACATCCAGAGAGCAAGGTTTTCCGGCTCTTCGGAGTGAAGGTTCATCAGCGGCTTGCCGGCCCAGCGGCCGTAGTCGCAATCCCGCAGCGAGGGAGCAAGGGTCGCGTCGAACCCCAGCATCTCGGCAGTCTGCCGGGCACGCAGCGCCGGGCTCGTGAAAGCCCTGTCCGCCCGTCCTGGCGCCGGCAGCGCGCCTTCGCTCAGCGCCTTCTCCTCCAGCGGTTCGTCCGCCGGAAAGGAGGCGGTGCGATTTGCCGCCGTCGCGCCGTGGCAGATCCATGTGAGGCGGGTAGTCACGTTACTCGACGCCCTTCGGAGATAGGGCGGGATGGTGGCCGCCCGCATATTAAGTTTCGTTGACAGTATCTTTGACGAACAGATATAACCGTGACGTTGCGGGTTTGGAAGCCGGTGAAAGTCCGGCGCGGTCGCGCCACTGTGACCAGCGTGTCGAAATTCTTCGCGTTGGAAGTCAGACCCTACTGCACGCAAAGATCTTCGACTGAACGCGTCATTCCAGGAGGAATACATGTCTGACACCACTTTCGCGCCCGTCGCGTCACCCGCACCGATCCCGCTTGGCGAAATCCTGCCCTGGGCGATTTTCGGTGGCCTGCTGATGCTCATCGCCATCTATTTCGTCGGCACTGAAGAAGGCGCGATGGCGCTCTTCAACGGCATGTATGTGCACGAATTCGTGCATGACGGCCGTCACCTCCTTGGCTTCCCCTGCCACTAAGGGAGTGCCTCACATGGTTGGAAACCTTTTGCTCCGCGGCATGATCGCGGGCCTGATTGCCGGCATCTTGGTTTTTGCCTTCGCGCGCATTTTCGGTGAGCCGCTCGTCGATGCGGCGATTGCCTTCGAAGAGGCGACGTCACAGGCTGCCGGTGCCGCAGCCGAACCCGAGATCGTCAGCCGCGCCACGCAAGCGGGCCTTGGGCTCTTCACCGGTGTCATGGCCTATAGCGTTGCCGTCGGCGGGCTTTTCGCGCTCGTCTTCGCCTTCGTCCATGGCCGCTTCAGCAGCCTTTCGGCACGCGGCACCTCTGCCGTCATCGCTGCCGCCGCTTTCGTCGCCATCGTCATCGTCCCGGCCATTAAATATCCGGCCAATCCGCCGGCTGTCGGCAACCCGGATACGATTGGGGTGCGCACCGAACTGTTCTTCCTGATGATCGTCGTGTCGATTGCTTCGCTGGTTGCGGCGATCGCAATCGCCCGCCGGCTGGCGGCGAACTACGGCGCCTGGAATGCGGCGATCATTGCGGGCATCCTCTTTGTCGGCTTCATTGGCCTGGTGGAATATCTGCTGCCGCCGATCAACGAAGTGCCGGAGAATTTCTCGGCGATGGTTCTGTGGCGCTTCCGCACGACCTCGCTTGGGATGCATGTGATCTTATGGTCGGTTCTCGGCCTCGCATTCGGCGCGCTGGCGGAGCAGCGCCTCAGCGTAAGGAACGGGTTCCGCCCGGCTTATCGGTAGGCAATGGTAGAGGGGGCCTTACGGCTCCCTCTTTCCTTGAGAAGCCTGTCGGCTCGTGATCAGCCGTATCGGGACGTTGGACGTCTTATGAAGAACGTATTTGATGCCATCTGTTTTGGCTTTGCGCTGCTGACTGCCAGCAACGCATTCGCGCACAGCTACAGCGGTGAGGGCAGCAATGCCGGTCTACCGGTGCCGGAAATAACTCACGGCGAGATGGCCGTCATTGCCGATTATCGCGGTCGTATCATGGATCTTGCGGCAAGCGCGGTTGATACGAACGAGCGTTTCCGGCGTGTGCTGAACTATGCCGAAATCCAGTATTCCTACTGTCTCTGGGGCCGGATGCCCGGCAGTGTGACGGATGAGGAAAGCCCATTCAACGAATGCGCCCATGCGTACCTAGCGGCGACCAAAGCAGTGCTGCTCTCCCTGCGAGATATGCCGCAGGAGGCCGTAGCGGCTGGTGAAATCGCATCTGCCGTCGATGTTGATATGGTCAGGCGCGGGCTCTCTCTGGTGACCTGTCGATTCAGCGGTGAGGGTTTCAATACGGCCGATATCGTGCGCCCGCGCTGGAGCGAAATTCCGCTGCATCCGGCGAGCATGGTCTCGCTCACYGGATTTGCAGCGATCCTCGCCGCAGGGTTCTTTGTTTTCAGGCGGTTTCTTCGGATTCAGTCCTCGGAATAGCGCTGCTCGCGCCACGGGTCACCATACATATGGTAGCCGTTCTTTTCCCAGAAACCGGCCTTGTCGGCCGGCAGCAGATCGATGCGGCGCAGCCATTTGGCGCTTTTCCAGAAATAGAGATGGGGTACGACGAGACGCATCGGCCCGCCATGATCGCGGGTGAGCGGCAAGCCCTCCCACGAGGTGGCGAGAATGGCATCCTCGGCGGCGAAATCGGACAGCGGCAGATTGGTGGTATAACCGTCATAGCTTGTCAGCATGACGTAACCGGCTTCCGGCTTCGGCATGGCGAGATCGAGCAGGTCGCGGGTGGAAACGCCCTTCCACTTGTTATCGTAGCGCGACCATGTCGTCACACAGTGGATGTCACTAACCATTGCGCTCTGTTCCAGCGCCTGGAAGGCTGCCCAATTGAGGTCCAGCGGTGTCTCGACAAGGCCGCGAACCTCAAGCCGCCAGCTATCGATGGAAATGATCGGCTGCTGGCCGAGGTCGAGCACCGGCCAATTCTTGAMCAGATGCTGGCCCGGCGGCAGGCGCTCGGTTTCCGGGCGGCTGATGCGGCCGGTCAGGAATTTTCCTTCCGCTGCCCAACGGCGCTTGGATGTTGTGAGCTTGCTGTCTTCGGGGATCTGGTCGTCGCTCATGGCGGTCTCCTTGCGGTGCAGCAATCAGACATCTGCGCCTGACATGTGTCAAGTTTCAGCGCCTCTTGGAAATCTCCACCGCGCTCATTACACTTGAACCCGTCGGGTTATGCCTCCACGGGGAGCGGAGGCGGAAAGGGAGGAGCGGGCTCTGTCTGCGCGCTATCGCATCATTGCGGCGTTCTGCGCCGCACCCTTATTGGTTTTCGCTTTCTTCTATTACGGGAGTGCGGTTGCCACGCGCGCCTATATGGGCGAGGCTTCCGCGCAGGCGGGTACGGCGCTACGGCTTGCCGTCTCGGCGCTGAGTGGCCATCTCAGCCGCTACGAAGCCCTGCCGGCACTGATTGCCGATCACGACGATATCAAGGATCTGGTGACCCGGCCGGACGATCGGTCGCTGCGGGATAGCGCCAATCTTTACCTCAAGGAAATCAACGGGCTTCTGAAATCCTCCGACATTTACGTCGTGCTGCCGGACGGCGAGACGATTGCCGCCAGCAATTATGACGGCCCCGGCAGCTTCGTCGGCGAAAACTTCAGCTATCGACCGTATTTCCAGGAGGCGATCGGCGGGCATCATGCACGCTTCTACGCTCTTGGCACGACCTCGCTGAAGCGCGGCTATTATTTCTCTTCGCCGATCCGGGTAAAAGGAGAAATCCGCGGCGTCATTGTCTTCAAGGTGGATATCGATGTGATCGAATCCTCCTGGAGCGGCGGCGAGTACCGCATCTTCGTCTCCGACCCCGAGGGCATCATCTTCATGTCAGACAGTCCGGACTGGCTCTATGGGGGCATCCTGCCGCTGAGTTCGGATCGCGTGGCGCGCACCGAGGCATCGCGGCGCTATGCCAATGCGAAGCTCGTCGAACTGCCGGTCATCCGTCATCGCTTCGAGGATCATGACCTGATGACGCTCGCCGGCGATCGTGGTCAGAGCGAATATCTCGTTCTCTCGCATTACATGCCGGCCGAAGACTGGACGGTGCACGTGCTGATGGACACAAGTTCCATCCGAACGCAGGCCCGCACAGCGCTGGTCGTGGTTTTCCTTGTTCTGTGCATCGCTGCGCTGACATTCGCTGTTCTGCGGCAGCGGCGTATGCGGCTTGCAGAGCGCCTGCAATTGCAGGCCGAGGCACGGAACGAGCTGGAGCGGCGTGTCGAGGAGCGCACGGCCGACCTTGGACGCGTCAACAGCCGCATCGAGGAGGAGATCGCCGAGCGGCGTCTGACAGAGCAGCAGCTGCGTCAAACGCAGGCCGATCTCATCCAGGCCGGAAAGCTTGCTGGCTTGGGGCAGATGTCTGCGGCACTTTCGCATGAGTTCAATCAGCCGCTTGCTGCCGCCAAGACCTATACCGACAGCGCCGCCGTGCTGCTCGAGCGCGGCCGTATGGCGGAGGCGCAAGATAATATTCAGCGCATCGGCGGGTTGATCGACCGCATGGCTTCGATCAGCCGGCATTTGCGTAATTTCGCACGTAAGCCCAATGAGAAGCTCGGTCCGGTGCCGCTTGACGAGGCGATCCGCGATACGCTGGAAATCATCGCCTGGCGGCTGAAAGCCGCGGATGCCGATCTCTGGCTCCATCTCGGGCCGCGGCCGCCGGTGGTGAAGGCCGGTTCGGTGCGGCTGCAGCAGGTGCTGGTCAATGTCATCTCGAATGCTGCCGATGCTGTCGAAGGGCTGGAGGACAGGCGTATCGAGGTTTCGGCGTCCGAAGAGGCAGGCAAGGTGGTTCTGACCGTGCGCGATCATGGGCCTGGTGTGCCGGCGGCGATTGCCGAACGCATCTTCGATCCCTTCTTCACCACCAAGGGCATCGGCAAGGGCCTCGGGCTCGGGCTTTCCATCTCCTACAACATCATCAAGGATTTCGGCGGCAGCCTGTCCGTGTCCAATCATCCGGAGGGCGGGGCCGTGTTCCGTATCGAGCTTTCGGCCGCGGCAGGCATGATGCCGGAGGCGGCGGAATGAACGAACAGAAAATATTGCTCGTCGACGACGAGGAGGAACTGCGCCGTTCGACGGCGCAGGCGCTGGAACTGTCCGGCTTCAGCGTCGAGACCTTTTCCAATGCCGATCATGTGCTGGAACTGATCGGCTACAGTTTTCCAGGTGTCGTCGTTACTGATATCCGCATGCCCGGTATGGACGGCATGACGCTGATGCAGAAGATCCGCGAACTCGATACCGAGGTGCCGGTCATTCTCGTCACCGGCCATGGCGATGTGCAGCTTGCCGTCAAGGCGATGCGCGAGGGCGCTTATGACTTCATCGAAAAGCCGTTTACTCCGCAAATGCTCGCCGGCGTCATCCGCCGTGCGATGGAGCGGCGCAGCCTCGTGCTGGAAAACCGACTGCTGAAGGCGGTCGCCGGTAAGCGAGACGATATCGAGGCACGACTGCCGGGGCGCACGCAGATCATGGTCGACCTGCGCTATCGTATCCGCGCGATCGGGGCGAGCGATGCCGATACGCTTGTTGTCGGCGACACCGGGGCCGGCAAGGAGGTGGTGGCGCGGGCGCTGCATGATATCAGCGCGCGGGCGAGCCGGCCCTTCATTGCCATCAATTGTGCGGCGCTGCCGGCAAACCTGATCGAGAGCGAGCTTTTCGGGCATGAAGCCGGTGCCTTTCCGGGAGCAGTGCGGCCGCGCTACGGCAAGTTCGAGCATGGCCGCGGCGGTACGATCCTGCTTSACGAGATCGGCTCCATGCCCGTCGACCTGCAGGCGAAATTCCTGCGAGTGCTGCAGGAAAGAACGATTTCCCGCCTTGGCTCGAACGAGACCGTGCCGCTCGACGTGCGTTTTATCGCGACGAGCAAAGTTGATCTTGAAGCGGAAGTCGCTGCGGGCCGCTTCCGCGCTGACTTGTTCTACCGGCTGAATGTCGCGACCCTTCATGTGCCGTCGTTGTCGCAGCGCCGAGCAGATATTCCGCTGCTCTTCCTGCAATTGGTGCGGGAAGCGGCCGCGCGTTATGGCAAGGACGAGATGCTTGTGCCGCCGGATGTGATTTCCGACATCGGGCAGCGCGACTGGCCAGGCAATGTCCGCGAATTGCGCAACGCAGCCGACCGCTTCGTGCTCGGCCTCGATGGCGGCGGCCGGCAGGCCGAGGCTGCGGGGCTTGCCGAGCGTGTCGCGGAATTCGAACGCGGCGTGATCGCCAGTGCGCTTGTCGCTCATGGAGGCAGCCTGAAGCCGGTCTACGAATCGCTCGGCATTTCGCGCAAGACGCTTTACGAGAAGATGCAGAGATACGGTCTCGACAAGAAACTGCTGGCCAATGAGATGGCCGGCGAGATGCGCCGTGAGGGCTGATCCAATTCCCAGTCCTGGAGTGTGATTGCCCGTTTTCAGGCTACTGTCGATTCATGCCTTGACACGCAACCATTTGGTTGCCTATAAAGATCACAATAGGCAACCAAATGGTTCCGTATCGACATGGATGAAGACGCGGTTTTTCGAGCTTTAGCGGACGGCAGCCGGCGACGGCTTCTGGATCGACTGCATGCACGAAATGGCCAGACGCTCGGCGAATTGGGTGAAGAGCTGGAGATGACGCGTCAGGCGGTGGCGAAGCATCTCGGCATTCTCGAAGAAGCGAACCTCGTCTCCACGCGCCGGCAAGGGCGCGAAAAGCTGCATTACATCAATCCGGTTCCGATCAACGAGATCGCGGACCGGTGGATCAGCAAGTTCGAGCGCCGTGCATTAGAGGCGCTCTCCGATCTCAAGAAGAGCCTCGAGGGCAGCAAAGACGAATGAATCGTCCCACCTGCCGGCGAGGGTGTGAACAAGCCTTGGCCAAAGGGAGTATCATCATGGCTGGCAGCGCATTCAATTACGTCACCTATATCCGCACCACACCGGAGCAGCTCTGGTCGGCACTCACGACATCGGAATTCATCAAGAAATTCTGGCTTGGCGTGCAGTTCGAAACCGATTGGAAAGTCGGTTCTGCCTGGGAGATGCGCTATTCCGACGGAACCGTCACAGATACCGGCGAAATCCTTGAATTCGACCCACCCAAGCGCCTTGTCCTGAAGTGGCATAATGAGTTCAGGCCGGAGCTCAAGGCGGAAGGGTTTTCTCGATGCGTGATAGAGCTTGAGCCGATCGGCGAGGCGGTCAAGCTGACGCTGACGCATTCGATACCGGTAGAAGGTTCCAAGTTCATCGGCGCGGTCTCCGGCGGATGGCCACAAATTCTCTCCAATCTCAAATCGCTGCTGGAAACGGGCGAAGTCGTCCTTCCACCCAACCGGTGAAGGTCAAGTGATGGGTGGATTTCCACCCATCACTTTAACCATTTGTTTCCAAATCGACCCATGCTGCGGCGCACTGTCGCAAAATCGTCATTCCTCTCCTCTGATCGCGATTGCGGCCGTCAGTCCCTGGCCTGCAAATGAGCCATCCGAACCGGTGCGGAGGATGCGCCGGAGAACGATCCATTTTCATCAGGGAGGAAAACGATGAAAATCCTGAAGGCCATGCTCGGCGTGACCGCCGCCGCTGCCGTTTCGCTTCTCGCCAATGCCGCTTCGGCGCAGACATATCCCGAGCGCACCATTACCATGGTCGTGCCTTTCGCCGCCGGCGGCCCGACCGATACCGTTGCGCGCCTCGTCGCTGAATCCATGTCGAAGGACCTCGGCCAGCAGATCGTCGTTGAAAATGTCGGCGGTGCCGGCGGCACGCTCGGCGCCGGCCGCGTCGCGGATGCCGATCCGGATGGCTATACGATCCTGCTGCATCATATCGGTATGGCGACCAGCGCCACGCTTTACCGCAAGCTCGCCTATGACACACTGAACGCCTTCGATTATGTCGGTCTCGTCACCGATGTTCCGATGACGATCGTTGCCCGCAAGGATTTTGAGCCGACCGATCTCAAGGGCCTGGTCGACTATGTGAAGGCGAACAAGGACAAGGTTACCGTCGCCAATGCCGGTATCGGCGCCGCATCCCACCTTTGCGGCATGATGTTCATGAGCGCTATCCAGACGCCGCTGACGACCGTTCCCTACAAGGGAACCGGCCCGGCCATGACCGACCTTCTCGGCGGCCAGGTCGATATCATGTGCGACCAGACGACCAATACGACAAAGCAGATCAAGGGCGGTACGATCAAGGCCTATGCCGTGACATCGTCGGCCCGCCTCGATGTGCTCAAGGACATTCCCACGGCGGTCGAAGCCGGCCTGCCGGGCTTCGAAGTCGGTATCTGGCACGGCATCTACACGCCGAAGGGCACGCCGGCCGAAATCAACGAGCGCCTGTCGAAGTCGCTGCAGATTGCGCTGAAGGACCAGAATGTTGCCGCCCGCTTCGCCGAGCTTGGCACCGCTCCCTCGTCGGACGCTGATGCGACCCCGGCGGCGCTGAAGGCGAAGCTCGAGAGTGAAATCGCCCGCTGGAAGCCCATCATCGAAGCTGCCGGCGAATACGCGGACTGAGCCCGACAGCCGCATTCATACCCTCCTCCCGATCGGGGAGGAGGGTATTTGCGCAGTCTCATGTCCGTCGCGACGCCCCATCTCCAACCCCAGGAGACATCATGAAATCTCTCAGTTTCGACACCACCAATGTCATATGCGGTGCCCTGCTTGCCGCGGCCGGCGCCTTCTTTGCCTATCAGTCGCTGAACCTCGACCTCGGTACGGCCTTTCGCATGGGGCCTGGCTATTTCCCGCTCGTTCTGTCAGGCATCCTCGTCCTGCTCGGCCTGATTATTCTCGTCCAGGCCGTGCGGGTTCAGGGCGAGCCGATCGATCCATTTGCCTGGCGCGGCATGCTCTTCATCCTGCCGGCGCCGGTCTTCTTCGGGCTGACGGTCCGCGGGCTCGGTTTTGCTCCGGCAATCTTCCTGACGGCCTTCATCGCTTGTTTTGCATCCAGTCGCATGAACGTGCTGTTCGCGCTGGTTCTCTCGCTGCTGCTGACGGTCTTTTCGGTTGGGGTCTTCAGCTACGCACTTGGGCTGCCGTTCGAACGTTTCGGCCCCTGGGTCCGGTTCTAGGAGGCGGGTATGGAACTCTTCAGCAATCTCGCACTCGGTTTCTATACGGCGGCAAGCCCGGAAAACCTGTTCTTCTGCCTTATCGGCGTGCTGCTCGGCACGCTGATCGGCGTGCTGCCCGGTATTGGTGCCACGGCAACGATCGCCATGCTGCTGCCGATCACCTTCCAGCTCGAGCCTGTTTCCTCGCTCATCATGCTCGCCGGCATCTATTACGGCGCGCAGTATGGCGGCTCGACGACGGCAATCCTCATCAACATGCCGGGTGAATCTTCCTCGGCCGTGACAGCCATCGACGGCTATCAGATGGCGCGCAAGGGCAGGGCGGGTGCTGCGCTCGCGATTGCCGCGCTTGGCTCTTTCTTCGCTGGCACGGTCTCGACCTTCCTCGTGGCTGTCTTTGCGCCGCCACTGACGGCGATTGCACTGCAATTCGGTTCGGCCGAATATTTCTCGCTGATGATCGTCGGCCTCGTATCCTCGATCGCGCTGGCACATGRCTCGGTCGTCAAGGCGCTAGCGATGGTGGCGCTTGGACTGCTGCTCGGCCTTGTGGGCACGGATATCTATACCGGCACGCCGCGCTTCACGCTCGGCATCCGCGAATATGCCGACGGATTGAATTTTGTGGCGCTTGCTGTCGGCGTCTTCGGCATCGCGGAAATCCTGCGCAATCTGGAAGGCGAGAAGACGCGCACAGTGTTGATGGCAAAAGTCTCGGGGCTGTTGCCGTCGAAGGAGGAATTCAGGCAGATGATCGCGCCAATCATTCGCGGCACTGTCATCGGCTCGGCGCTCGGCATCCTGCCGGGCGGCGGCGCGATCCTCGCCTCCTTCGCTTCCTATACGGTGGAAAAACGCGTTTCCAAGAAGCCGGAGGAATTCGGTCATGGTGCAGTTGCCGGCGTTGCAGGGCCGGAATCGGCCAACAATGCCGGTGCGCAGACCTCGTTCATTCCGCTGCTAACGCTCGGCATTCCGGCAAACCCGGTCATGGCGCTGATGGTCGGCGCGATGATCATCCAGGGCATCGTACCGGGTCCGAACGTGGCGACAGAACAGCCGGCGCTCTTCTGGGGGATCATCGCCTCCATGTGGATAGGCAATCTGATGCTCGTCATCCTCAACCTGCCGCTGATCGGCCTGTGGGTGAAGCTGCTGACAGTGCCTTATTACGTGCTCTTCCCGATCATAATGGCCTTCTGCTCGATCGGGGTCTACAGCGTCAATTCCAACGTCTACGACCTCTATGCCGTCGCCTTCTTCGGTCTCATCGGCTACGTGCTCGCAAAGCTCCGCTGCGAGCCGGCGCCGCTGCTGCTTGGCTTCGTGCTCGGGCCACTGCTGGAGGAGAACCTGCGGCGCGCCATGATCCTGTCGCGTGGCGATGCGACGACCTTCGTGACGCGACCTATCAGCGCCATTCTGCTGACGATCGCCGTGGCGGTGCTGATTATCGTCTTCCTGCCGAGCGTCAAGCGCAAGCGTGAAGAGGTCTTCGTCGAGGAGGCGTGAGGGGTTGCGCTCTCTGCCTGTTTGTTGAAGAAAGAACGATCTGATGCGGGCGCCGTCGGGCGCCCGTTTCGCTTTACAGGATATCCAGGCTCATGAGCATCCCCGCCCGGATCAGCAACGATCTGCCTTTTCTCACCAATCTCCGCCGCGATCTACATGCCCATCCCGAACTCGGCTTCGAGGAGGAGCGCACCAGCGGTATCGTCGCGAAGCTGCTGGAAGAGTTGGGCATCAAGGTGCATCGCGGCCTCGGTGGCACCGGAGTCGTCGGCACGCTGCAGATCGGTAACGGTACGCGCACGATCGGGCTGAGGGCGGATATGGATGCGCTTGCCATGCCGGAGACAGCAGATCGTCCCTACAAGTCGACGGAACCGGGCAAGATGCATGCCTGTGGCCATGACGGGCATACGGCAATGCTGCTCGGCGCGGCGCGGTATCTGGCAGAAACGCGAGGGTTCTCCGGCACGGTGCATTTCATCTTCCAGCCGGCCGAGGAAGGCCGTGGCGGGGCGAAGCGCATGGTCGAAGAAGGGCTGTTCAAGCAGTTTCCCTGTGATGCCGTCTATGGGCTGCACAATATGCCAGGGCTTGCCATCGATGAAATCGCCGTTGTGGAGGGGCCACAGCTTGCTTCGTCGGATAGCTGGCGGATCACGTTCCGCGGTGTTGGCACGCATGGCGCAAAGCCGCATCTCGGGCGTGATCCAATCACGGCTGCCGGCACCTTCCTATCGTCGCTGCAGACCATCGTTGGGCGTGTCGTCGATCCTCTTCAGCCGGCGGTCGTCAGCGCCTGTTCGGTCCAGGCCGGCAATCCCAGGGCATTGAACGTCATCCCTGATATCGTCGAGATCGGCGGGACGGCCCGCGCCTATTCGCCTGAGGTTCGTAACCAACTCGAGGCCGAAATCGGTCGCCTGGCGCAGGGAACGGCCGCGATGTTCGGCATCTCGGCAGACTATGAATTCGAACGTCGCATTCCTCCTGTGGTCAACAATGCGGATGCAACGGCGCGGGCGCTGGGTGCCGCGCGGGGCGTCTTTGGCGAAAAGGTGCGCACGAGCTTTCCGCCGTCCACGGCCGGCGACGATTTCGCTTTCTTCGGACAGAATGCGCCGGGCTGCTACGTCTGGCTCGGCAACGGCCCTGCCGTGGATGGCGCGCTGCACCACAATACCGCCTACGACTTCAATGACGAGGCGCTCGGATATGGCGCAGCCTATTGGGTGGCACTTGTGGAGCAAGAGCTCAAGGCCGAGGCGTAAACCGCCTCAGAGGGTTTCCAATATCGGGCTCTCCAGCACTTTGCCGGTAACGACATCGGCGATGCCGCGGTCGGTCTGGTGTGGGCCGACATTGCAGGCAAGCGTAGCGCCGAAGCAGGCCTTGAAGACCAAATAGGGTGGCTTCCAGTCGACGATCTTCTCCATGGCCTTGCGGATGCCGGCAAAGCCGTTGGCGGATTCCTGGAGGGAAGCGTCGCTCACGAGGCCGGAGAGTGGCAGAGGTAGAAGGACTTCGACCTGGCCGTCCTTTGCGACGGCCATGCCGCCGCCGACTTCGATGACGGCGTTTGCCGCAAGCGCCATGTCGCGTGCATTCCCGCCGAAGACGGTGAGGTTGTGGCTGTCATGCGAGACAGTGGTGCAGAAGGCACCGCGCCATTCGCCCCAGCCGGTCAGGAAGCCGATGCGCGGCTTCCCATCCGCCAGTCCATGGCGATGCGCGACAGCGATCATGGCACTGCCGGCGGGTGGCACGACGAAGCCGTCACGAACGTCGGCTTCTGCCTCGCCCCATTGGGTGAAGCGCGGTCGATCGATCGTCGCGAGACGCACTCTGGTGCCTTCAGCGGGAATGCGGAAGTCATCGTCGGTGAGCTGTGCGAGCTTGACCGAGCGCAGGAGCGGGCTTGTATCGAATGGCTGGGTGGGTTCCGTCACCACGCCGTTTTCGGCGACCAAGCGGCCATTGGCGATGACGGTGCGGGCCTTGAAGTCGGCCAAGTCTTCGAACAAGACGAGATCGGCGCGGCGACCTGCTGCGATGAGGCCGAGATCGGAGCGTTTCAATCGCTGTGCCGCATTGAAGGTTGCTGCGCCAAGCGCCCATTCCGGCCTCATGCCGTAGCGAACGAGGCGACGTACCACGTCGTCAAGGCCACCATTTTCATGGAGTTCATCGGGGAAAACGTCGTCGGTGCAGAGCGTGACGGTCGATGGCAGGTGGCCGATGCCGTTCAACGCTTCGACGAATTCCTTAAGCAGATGATCGTGAGAGCCGCGCAGCTCGATCGTCATTCCGGCTGCGAGTTTCTGCAGCAGGTCGGGGCCCGATGTGAGCTCGTGATCGGAGGTGACGCCGGCCGCCATGAAGGCATTGAGGTCAGCACCATCAAGTCCGCGGGCATGGCCGCAGACGAGCTTGCCGGAGGTCAGGCCGGCATTGACGATGGCTGTCAGACGAGGATCGCCATCGATGACGCCACGCATGTTCATGACCTCGGCGACGCCGCCGATTGCCGGCGTACGCAGCAGGTCGGCGATGATGTTGGCGTCGAAATCCGCGCCGGCCAGTTCGAGACCGGGGGCGGAGGGAACGCAGGAGGGGGCAAGCAGGATCATACGCAGCGGCAGGCAGCGCGAGGCTTCGATTGCCCACCGCACGCCGTCGAGACCATGGACGTTGCCGAATTCATGCGGATCCCAGACGATTGTCGTGACACCGCGCGGCAGTACGGCTTCCGCATATTCCGCCGGCGTGACCATCGAGCTTTCGATATGCATATGCGTATCGATCAGCCCGGGAGAGATTACGCTGCCGGTGGCATCGATTACGCTTGCGGAATCGCTTCGGCTTGCCGGCGCGTGGACGCTTGCGATCAAAGCGCCGACGAGGCCGATATCGGCCTCGCGGATCAGGCCGGTGACGGTATCGAGAATGCGGCCGCCAGTAATAAGCACATCGAAAAGACTATCGCCGCGAGCCGCTGCGACAGCACGGGCACGTAAGACCGGATCATTGAGATCGGCAGGTTCCTGGCGCAGGGTTGCGGTCATTTGCGGGCCTCGTTGACCAGGGCGGCGAGAATGATGACACGCGCCATTTCGGCATCGATGTCGGCGGCGAACTGAGCATTGAACGTTGCGTGAGTGGCGCGGGTTTCAACGACAGTGCGCCCACGCGTGTGCTGGCCCTGCAGTTCCGCATCGATGCGAGCGGGGCGGAAGCTTACCACCTGCGGCGCGACGAAGGCGACGGCGGCCGAGGGATCGTAGATGGCCATGGCTGCGCGTCCGCGGCTGGTGCCGATCCTGATGTAACCGGCGAACATGTCGGCGATCAGGTCGGCATTGGCACCGCCCGCCGCACGTACTGGATCGGCATCCTCGGGCTTTGCGAGAACCTTGCGGCAGAGGTCGAGGTCGACCATGCGCAGCGGCAGCTTGTGAGCGATGACGATCGCCAGCGCCTCCGGGTCGGCAAGGGCGTTGAATTCGGCGGAGGCCGTGTGGTTGCCCGAAGTGACGCCGCCACCCATCCAGACGAGTTCGGTGATGCCGGCTGCAAGATTGGGCCGCGCGAGCGCCAGTGCTGCGATATTCGTGAGCGGTCCGAGCGCCAGGATGCGATGCGGGCCTTCCAACTCCAGCCAGCGGCAAAGAGCGACAAAGGCATCGCTGTCAGGAAGGATAGGGGCCGGCGGCAGGTGTTTGCCTGTCGTTGGAATGCCGCTTTCGCCGAGGATCGCCTGCGCCGTCTCTAGTTTGCCGAGGACGGGCATGTCGCGGCCGGTGTGAATCGGAAATTTCCAGCCAAAGGCCTTGGCAGCGCCCGCCGCATTGGTGCGCACCTGCGGCAGCGGCGCATTGCCGAAGACCAGCGAGACGCCGTCGATGTCGAGTTCGGCGTTCGTCACCACCATGATGGCGGCGATATCGTCGAAACCCATATCCGTGTCGATCCAGACGCCCATTATCTCACCCGAAACGCTTGAGGCTTGCGGAAGCTGCAACCGGCAGGTCGAAGGCGATCGTGCTGCCGAGTTCGTGTTGCGGCAGGGCGGCATCGACTTCCGCCTTGATCGGGCCAAGCGCGCTGTCCAGCAGATATTCGCGGCTATTGCCGGCGAAAGACGTGCCGCGCACGGCGCCCTGGAAAGGACCGGAACCAAGGATCACCGCGCGCGGCCGCCAGGCAAGGCCCGCCGCACCTTCCATGGCGGGGGCGGAGAGGGCGACAGGGCCGTTCGGCGTCGCAAGCTTTCCGTCCTTCAGCGCAAAGATGTTTTCGAAGCCGACGAAATCGGCAACGAAGGAGGAGACGGGCTTGTTGTAGATGTCCTCGGGCGTGCCGATCTGCTCGATGCCACCGTTCAGCATGACGATGATGCGGTCGGCAAGGGCAAGCGCTTCGGCCTGATCGTGCGTGACGAAGATCATCGTCACGCCGGTTTCCTTCTGCACGCGCTGCAGCTCGGCGCGCATTTCGAGACGCAGGCGGGCATCGAGATTGGAGAGGGGCTCGTCCAGTAGCAGCACCTTCGGTTCCATCACCATGGAGCGGGCAAGTGCTACACGTTGCTGCTGGCCGCCCGAGAGCTCACCGGGCTTTCGACCGGCAAATTTCGCAAGGCCGACGGATTTGATGCCGGCATTGACCTTGTCGTCGAGATCCTGACCGCGAAGGCCCTTGAGGCGTAGGCCGAAGGCAACGTTTTCAAAGACGGTCAGATGCGGGAACAGCGCGTAGGACTGGAAGACGAGGCCGACGGCGCGTTTGTTGGCGGAGACGCGGGTAATATCGGAGCCATCGAGATTGATGCGGCCGGAGGCTGGGTTCAGCAGACCGGCGATGGCGCGCATGGTCGTCGTCTTGCCGCAGCCAGAGGGGCCGAGAAGGGCTACCAGCTCACCCTTGGCGATCGACAGGTCGAGGTCCTTCACCGCGACCGTATCGCCATAGGCGAGTGTCAGCTTGTCGAGTTGAAGGTATGCATCAGACATAGCGAGAAAATCCCAGGAAGCGTTCGGCAAGGAAGACGATACCGATCGAAAGGAAGGCGAGTAGCGCGGAGAGCGCGGCAACGGAAGGGTCGTAGGTGGTCTCCATATAACCCAGCATGTCGATCGGCAGCGTGCGGACGCCGGGACCGGAGAGGAAGAGCGAGACTGGCACCTGATTGAAGCTGGTGACGAAGCCGAGGATGAAGGCAGCGAGAATGCCGCCGCGGATATTCGGCATGACGACGCGGAAGAAGGCGCCGAGCCGCGAGGAGCCGAGCAATACCGCGGCTTCCTCGATATCGGCGCGCAGGTTTCCGAGGCTCGCGGATACCACGCGTACGGCATAGGGCAGCACCAGTGCAGTATGAGCGAAGAAGAGTGCCAGCGTGATGTTGAAGCTGAAGGGCACGACCAGATACCGCAGCAGCGCCAGGCCGACAATGATACCAGGCACGATGATCGGCAGGGAGACGATGGTTCTCACCGTCTCCGACCCTGGCAGCCGGTAGCGCGACAGTGCATAGGCCGCGGGAATGCCGAGGATGAGAGCTGAGAGCGTTCCAAAGACCGCCAGAAACATCGACATGGCAAAGCTGTCGCGGAAACTGTCGATGGTGAAGACCTTGGCCACCCAGCGCAGCGACAGGCCCTGCGGCGGGAAGGCCAGCGTGTCGCCGGCCGAAAGCGAGGCAGCGATGATGATCAGGAAGGGGCCGATCAGGAAGACCAGCAACAGGAACAGCACGACCGGTGAGAAGAGGCGGATACTCATCGGCGGTTCCTTGCGGTGGCAAGGCGCTTCAGCAGAATATTGGCGGCAAAGCTCATGACGATCAGGATGAAGGCGATGACGCTCGCCGAGACGAAGTTATTGGCGACGGAGACCTGCTGGTACAGCAGCGTTTCCAGCATCAGCACCTTGGAGCCGCCCAGAATGGCGGGCGTGATATAGGCCGTCAGTGAGCCGGTAAAGACCAGCGTGCCACCGACGACAAGGCCTTCCTTGGTGAGCGGCAGGATGACCTTCCAGAAGACCTGGAACCAGTTGGCGCCGAGAACGCGGGCGGCGGGAATAGCGTCCTTCGGCATATTTTCCAATGCACTGATCAGCGACAGGATCATCAAAGGCAGGAAAAGCTGAAGCAGGCCGATGAAGACGGCGGTTTCCGTGAAGAGAAGGCGTAGTGGTTCTGCGCTCAGGCCGAGGCCGGTGATCGCTTCATTGACGATACCGGTGCGGCCGAGGATGACGATCCAGGCATAGGTACGGGCGACGGGCGAAATCATCAGCGGCAGGGTGATGAGACCGATCATGCGGCCCTTGCCCTTCGGCGGCAGATTAACGATCGCAAAAGCGGCGGCATAGCCGATGATGGCCGAAACTGCCGTCACCTCGAGGCCGAGCCGGAAGGTGCGGAAGAAGACGGTGCGGTTCAGCGTCTGAGAGAAGAAATCCACATAGGCGGCAAGCGTCCAGGCGCCGCCGCTGCGAAAGCCTTCAGAGAGCAGGATCGCGACAGGCAGCAGGAAGACCACGGCGGCGAAGATCGCTGCCGGCAGGGCAAGCGCCAGGGCTTCTGCGCGGTTCTGGAACATGAGACGCCTTTCGAGCTGAGGAAGGGTCGGTCCCGGCTGGCGCCGGGACCGATTTCAGCGACGGCTCACWGGCCGACCTTTTCATTCCATTCCTTCAGCCAGCCATTGCGGTTGTCGAGGGCGGCTGCGGAGGGGATGAGCTTCAAGCTTTTGGCGGTCTCTTCGCCGTAGGTGATATTGTTGGCGACCGCGTCGGAGACCTTGACCTCCTTGTTCGCCGGGCTGTCGATCAGCTTTTCGGCGAGCTTGGTCTGGACGTCCGTCGATAGCCAGAAATCCATGAACTGCAGGGCGAGGTCCTGGTTCTTTGAACCCTTGGTCAGCACCAGCACGTTCATGCCGCCGGTCTGGCCTTCCTTGGGCGTTGCCCATGCAACGGGAACATCGAGCTTGGTGAAGCCCGCCCAGGAGAAGCGGCCGATTGGAGCGGCCCAGATTTCTTCCTGCTGCATAAGCTGCACGAGCTGTGAGGACTTTTCATAGAAGGTGACGATCTCGTCCTTCTTTTCGCCGAGTGCTTCGATCGGCGCCTTGAGGTCCGGCGTGTCCTTGCCGAGCGCGAGGCCGAGCATATAGAGCGCCGGCGGGCCTTGGTTGGTCGTGACGTTCGGGAAGGCGACGTGGCCGACATATTCAGGCTTCAAGAGATCGGCCCAGGACTCGATCTTCATCTTGTCGGAGCGATAGGCGATCGAGGTGGCGTAGAAGGTGTAGCCGACGCTCATGCCATCGGCGTTCGGATCCTTGGCGATATCGTAGAGCTTGGACAAATTTTCGAGTTTGGACGTATCGAGCTTGTCGATCAGGCCGGCGCGGGAAGCGGCGAGCCCATCAGCCATGGAGACGGCTGCAAGATCGATGACCGGATTGGCCTTGTTGGCTTCCATCTTGGCGAGGCGCTCGACGCTGTTGCCGGTCTCGACAATAAGCTTGCAGCCGCATTTGGCCTCGAAGGGATCGTAGACGATCGTCTTGAAGTCATCCTGTGCGAAAGCATAGACGGAAACGGTCAGCGTCCGTTCCTGAGCTGCGGCGCCGAAGGGGGAAAGTGCGGCCAGCGCCATCGATGCAATGAGGGTTTTCTTCATTCTACATGTTCTCCATCTCTGAGATTTTTGGTGCCGGGTTCGCGCGCCCGGATGAGTGGCGGATGATGAGCTGCATGGGTACGCGTTCGGTCTTCGCCGTGACCAGCACGCCCTCCCGAGTGCCGCTTTCGTTTATTCTGTCGATAAGCGCGGAGACGGCGATATCGGCAATCGTATCCATGTCCATCCTCACCGTCGTTAGCGACGGCGTGACGACGGGCGACCAGATGAGATCATCGAAGCCGGTGACACTGACATCGCCGGGCACGCTGATCCCCTCTTGCTGAAGTTCGGTCAGTGCGCGCAGAGCCTGCAGGTCGGAAAGGGCTGCAAAGGCGGTGAAGCCCTGACCCGCCTTTTCCGCAAGGCCCAGCCGGCAGCCGGCGCCCGTCTCGGTTTCCAACCGCTCGATCCAGAGCGTTTCGGAGCGCATGCCGGGCGCCAGGCCGGCCCTGATGCCGCCGGCTCGGTCATTCTGGACATTGGATTCGTGATTGTTGCCGATGATCAGGATCTGCTTGTGGCCGAGGCCGGCGAGATGGGTGGCGATTTCCCTGCCGCCCTGCCAATGGTCGGCAGCGACCGTATTGCCGGGCGTGGAGGCTGTGTCGATAACCGCAACCGGGCAGCTTGCGGCGGAAATACGGGTGGCGCGGCGAGGCACGACCACCATGCCGTCGACGCCGCGTTCCACCAGCCGGTTGATCGCCTCGGTCTGCGCCGTGATATCGCCGCGAGAGTCGGCGATCAGCACTCCGTAGCCGGCGGCGGATGCGGCAGATTCGATGGCCTGGGCAATTTTTGGGAAGAGGGGATTGGCGATATCAGGCAGGACAAGACCGAGCACGCCGCTGCGGCCCGTACGCAGCGCCCGCCCGGCCTGGCTCGGCACATAGCCGAGTTCGGCGGCATGCGAGCGAATTCTTTCGATCAGAGCGTCGGAAACCCGGCCCTTGCMGGAGAGCGCATTCGAGACCGTGGCAACAGAGACGCCGAGCGACGTCGCTATCCTGCTGAGGTTGGGTCCCGAGCGTTGTGAAGCCATTGTTTTGAAGTTCTGCGCTTAATCGTTTAATCAACTGCATAGCGTAGCGATTGCGGCTTGTCGAATCCAAATTCCTCCAATGTGTATATTATCTGTCGCGGCAGATATTCACGCAAAGAAAAAGCCCCGCGGAAACCGCGGGGCTTCGGAACAATACTATGCGAGGAGTTTAGGTGCCCTTGGTAACCTTGACCGGTCCCGAACCGGTGGTCTTGCCGCCCGGAGCGAAGCCGCCACCGGTTGCGATGTTGAGCGCAGCGTAATCCTTCGCCATCTGCTGAACAGCGGCGGCAAGGCTTGCCTGAGCGAGGGAGACCTGACGCTGGGCGTCGAGAACGTCGAGCAGCGAAGAAGCGCCGTCCTTGTAGGATGCCGTCGAAAGCTCGAGGGTTTCCTGCGTCGTCCTGACCTGAGCGCGCAAGGCGTCAACGGTCTGGGCGTCACGGCGAACGGCCGAAAGGGCATCCTCGACCTGCTGGATTGCCGTCAGGACGGTCTGTTTCCAGGCGAGGTAGGATGCGACTGCGTCAGACTTGGAAACGTCGACATTGGCGCGCAGGCGGCCACCGTCGAGGATCGGCAGGTTCAGGGTCGGGCCGAAGGACCATGCCGACAGGCCGCCATGTATGCCGCGCTGGTTAATGTAGCTCGGTGAGATCGAACCTGAGAGCGAGATCGACGGGTAGAGCTGAGCCTCTGCGACACCGATCTGGGCAGTAGCGGCGGCGAGGTTGCGCTCGGCCTGGCGAATATCTGGACGGTTGCGGATCAGGTCGGCCGGAATGCCGGAATTGATGCCGCCGCGGAAAGTCGGCTGGCCGGAGCCACGCAACAGTTCATCAACCATCGAACCGGCCGGCTGGCCGAGGAGGGTGGCGATATGATGGGCCGAAACGCGAATGTTGGTTTCGAGGCCGGGGATTTCTGCGAGCGTCGACTGGACAAGACCCTCAGCCTGCACGACGTCGAGGCGGGATGCCGCGCCTGCATCAAGCTGGAACTTGGTGAGGTCGTAGGTTTCCTGACGGGACTTCAGGTTGGCCTTCGAAAGCGCCAGACGCTGCTGGAAGAAGCGCAGATCAATGTAGGTTGAGACAAGGTCCTGGATGTAGGACAGCTTGGCGATGTCGGCACCCGCGTAAGCGGAATCAAGAGAGGCGAGGGCGCTTTCCTTGCTGCGCTTGTAGAGTCCGAACAGATCGAGCAGCCAGGACAGGGAAAGCTGTCCGGCGCTGGTGTTGCGGGTGTCGAATTGGGTACGGAGTTCGCCCCCCTGGCCACTGATGGTGTGGGAAGCACCGACATCGAGGGCGGGCAAGGCGCCGGCGCCGGCGATGGTGACGTTGGCGGATGCGGAATTGATACGCTCGATCGCTTGTTGAATCGTCAGGTTCTGGCTAAGGCCGGTCTGGACAAGGCTGTCGAGCTTGCGGTCGTTATAGGCGGTCCACCAAGCCGTGGTAGCGACATCGCCGATGTTCTTTTTGCCACCTTCACTGAATTTTCCAGGAAGCGCCATTTCAGGAGGTACGTGATCAGGGCCTACTACGCAGCCCGATAGCAATAACAATAACGCCGGTGTGGCATAACGAAGGGGTACCATGCATTTCATCCTGTAACTCGAGCAAGTCAATTCTTGTCCCGAAGCGTCATGCTTCACTATCGGCTAACGCGCCTCGTTCCATACGCAAAACATCATGCCGAAGCAGTCCGTGCGCAATGTAGCAATCTGAAAAGCTTTCTCACAGTGCATTTATATCACACTCCCGCCTCATTTTTTTGCCGTGTGGCAAAGATGCGGCGGATGACGACGAAGAAGCTCGGCACGAAGAAAATGCCCAACATCGTCGCAGCGAGCATCCCGCCGAGCACACCGATGCCGATCGCGTTCTGGGCGGCGGAACCCGCGCCTGTTGCGATCGCCAGCGGCACGACGCCGAGGATAAATGCCAGAGAAGTCATGATGATGGGACGCAGGCGCAGCCTTGCTGCTTCCAGCGTCGCCTCGAAGAGACCCAGCCCTGTCTCCATCCGGTCCTTGGCGAATTCCACGATCAGGATCGCGTTCTTCGCCGCAAGGCCGATGGTGGTGAGCAAGCCCACCTTGAAATAGACGTCGTTCGCCTGCCCGAAGAGCGTTGCCGCGACGAGCGCCCCGAGCACGCCGACCGGCACAGCCATGATGACCGAGAACGGGATCGACCAGCTTTCGTAAAGCGCAGCCAGGCAGAGGAAGACGACGAGAACCGAGATCGCGTAGAGCATCGGCGCCTGCGAACCCGAGAGGCGCTCCTGATAGGAAATGCCCTGCCAGGCGACCGTATAGCCGCCGCCGAGCTGTTCGGTCAGGGCTTCCATCTCATTCATGGCTTCACCCGAGGAGACGCCTGGCGCCGCGCCGCCATCAAGCKGAATGGCGCTGACGGCGTTGAAGCGGGCAAGAGACGGCGCGCCGTCGACCCACTGGGTGGTGGTGAAGGCGGAGAATGGCACCATTTCGCCGGCGTTGTTGCGGGCATACCAGTGGTTCAGATCGGTCGGCTGCATGCGGAAGGGCGCGTCGCCCTGCACATAGACCGGCTTGATCTCGCCGTTCAGCGTAAAGTCGTTGACGTCGCGGCCGGTGAAGATGATCGACAGCATGGAGTTGACCGAGGCGAGATCGACACCCATGGCGCCGATCTTCTCCTGATCGATCAGGATCTTCATCTGCGGCTCGACTTCCTTGTTGTTCGAGCGGAGTGCCACGACCTTGCCGGTGGCACCGGCCATCTGGATCAGCCGCTTGGAAGCGGCCGTCAGGGCTTGATTGCCGTGGCCGCCGGTATCCACCAGATACATGGAGAAGCCGCTCGACACGCCGAGGCCCTGGATTGCGGGCGGCAGCAGCGCAAAGACCTGCGCCTCGCGGATCGCAAAGAAGTTCTTGAGAGCTCGGTTGACCACCGACTGCGCGCTGAGGTTGGGATCGGTGCGCAGCGAGAAGTCCTTGAGCTTGGTGAAGACGATGGCGCTGTTCTGGCCGGAACCGTTGAAGCCGAAGCCGAGTGCGCCGAAGACGGATTCCACTGCATCCTTCTCGTTTTCACGGAAGTATTTTTCGACCTTTTCAACGACGGCCTGCGTCTGCTGCGTGGTGGAGCCCGGCGGCGTGGTGACGATGGTCAGGAGCACGCCCTGGTCTTCCTGCGGCAGGAACGAGCTCGGCAGACGGGTGAAGAGATAGGCGCAGCCGACGCCGACCAGCAGGAACACCAGCATGACACGGACCGGCCGCTTCAACAGGTAGCCGATGGTGCGGACATAGCCGTTGGTCGAGCGGGTGAAGTTGCGGTTGAACCAGTCGCCGATGCGATGCTTCTTGTGCTCGTTGACCGGCTTCAGCATCGTAGCGCAGAGCGCCGGTGTCAGCACGATGGCGACAAGCGCAGAGAGCAGCATGGCCGAAACGATGGTGATGGAGAACTGGCGATAGATGATGCCGGTCGAACCGCCGAAGAAGGCCATGGGGATGAAGACGGCGGTCAGCACGAGAGCGATGCCGACGATGGCCCCGGTGATTTCCCCCATCGATTTCTCGGTGGCCTCCAGAGGCGAAAGCTTCTCCTCCGACATAATGCGCTCGACGTTTTCCACGACGACGATGGCATCGTCGACGAGAAGGCCGATCGCCAGCACCATGGCGAACATGGTAAGCGTATTGATTGAATAGCCTGTGACCGCGAGGACGCCGAACGTGCCCAGAAGCACGACGGGAACGGCGATGGTCGGGATCAATGTCGCGCGCAAGTTCTGCAGGAAGATGAGCAGGACCACGAAGACGAGCACGATCGCCTCGATCAGCGTATGCACGACCTTCTCGATCGACAGCTCGACAAAGGGGGTTGTGTCGTAGGGATAGGTGATCTCGACGCCTTCCGGGAGGCCGCGGCCGATCGTTTCGAGCGCAGTACGGACACGGGCGGCAGTATCGATGGCGTTCGCGCCGATCGCGAGATTGATGGCGAAACCTGATGACGGCAGGCCATTATATCGCGAGCTGCCACCGTAGCTTTCCTGACCGATCTCGACGCGGGCGAGATCGCTGAGGCGGACGGTCGAACCGTCTTTTTCGACCTTCAGGATGATGTGTTCGAAATCAGCAACCGTGGTGAGCTGGCTCTGCGCAGTGATGGTGACGTTGATCTGCTGGCCCGGAACGGCCGGCTGAGCGCCGAGCGAGCCGACGGAGACCTGGGTGTTCTGTGCCTGGATGGCCGAGGTCACATCGCCGGGGGTGAGCTGGTATTTCTGCAGCTTGAACGGATCCAGCCAGACACGCATGGCGTAGCCGGAGCCAAACACATTGATGCTGCCTACGCCTTCCAGACGCTGGATCTGGTCTTCGATCGAGGTCGACATGATGTTGCCGAGGTCGACGGAGGTGCGCTTGCCGTCCGTCGAGACCAGCGAGCCGACGAGAAGAATGCTCGAGGTGGAACGCGTGACGCTGATACCGGCATCGATGACGTCGCCAGGCAGTTGCGACTGGACGAGCTGCAACTTGTTTTGCACCTGCACCTGCGCAATGTCAGGATCGATGCTGGTACCGAATGTCAGCGAAATGCTGGCTGAACCTGTCGATGAGGTCGAGGTCATGTAGGTGAGGTCATCGAGGCCGGTCATGCCGTCTTCGATAAGGGTGGTCACCGATTTTTCGACCGTCTCGGCGCTCGCGCCGCGATAGCTGGCGTTGATGCGGACCGTGGTCGGCGCAATGTCGGGATATTGCGAGATCGACAGCGTGAAGATGGCGAGCAGACCGCCGAGCATGATGGTGATCGCAATGACCCAGGCGAAGATCGGTCGTCGGATGAAAAACTTGGCCATCGGTTATTCCTGTACGGCTGGGACGGTGACGATACGAAAGCGCCTGCGCATTACTTTGCTGCGGGCTTCTGTTCGCCTCCGGCCACAGGCTGATCGGCAGGGATAACCACGCCGTTATCGTTGATCTTCATTGGAACCGGCTTCACCGGCATGCCTGATACAATCGACTGCAGGCCGCTGATGATCAGCTGATCGCCGTCCTTCACGCCTTGCGTCACCAGCCAGGAATTGTTGGAGGGTGTGGCATTTTCGAAGACCCGGGTCTCGACCTTGCCCTCGGTGGAAATGAACTGTGCGGTCAGGCGGCCGTTGGCATCGCGGGTTGTTGCAAGCTGCGGCAGGGAATATCCGGCTTCAGCACCGAGTTCGACCGTGGCGCGTACATACATGCCCGGCAGGACGACGCGGTTCGGATTTGGGAAAACCACGCGAATGATGAAGGTGCCGGTCGTTTCGCTGACGACCTGCTTCGACATGTCGAGCTTGCCCTTCTGATTATATTCCCGGCCGTCTTCGAGGATCAGGCGGAAGGCGACATTGTTGTCTTCGCCCTTGACCTCGCCGGCAGCCATCGCATCGCGCAGCTTCAAAAGGTTGGTGCTCGATTCCGTCAGCGAAATATAGATCGGATCGAGCTGGCGGATGGTGGTGAGCGCGGTCGACTGATTGGCCGCGACGAGGTTCCCGACATTATAGGCGGTCTGGTCGATAATGCCGTCGAAGGGCGCGATGATCTTCGTGTGGTCAAGGTCGATCTGCGCTGATGTCAGCGCGGCCCTGGCGGCTTCGACTTCGGCATTTGCCTGGGCAAGCGCCGTGCGGGCGGTTTCGAACTCGATCTGCGTCGCGCCGCTGCCGACCAGCCGCTGGTAGCGGTCGAAATTGCTCTGGGCGCTGGGCACGCTCGCCTGAGCCTTGGAGATGGTCGCCTGGGCCTGTTCGACAGCGGCGCGATAGGAGGCATCGTCGATCTGGTAGAGCAGGTCGCCCTTCTTGACCTCGCCGCCTTCCTTGAAGGCGATCTCGCGGATGATGCCGTTCACCTGCGGGCGGATATCGGCTACCTGGAAGGCTTCGGCGCGGCCAGGCAGGATCGTGGTGATCGGATAGGTGTCCTTTTTCAGCGTGACCACACCAACCGGAGCGGCCTGCTGGGCTGCACCGCCGCCTGCATTGCCTGCGGGCTTGCTGCCGCTCTCGTTGCAGGCGGCGAGGCCCATAACGAGCATGAGGGCCGAGGAGACGATGAGGGCAGGCCGAATCATGCTGAATTTCCTGTGCGGTGGCAGTAGCGGTTCAATCGCCGGCCCCTATGAGGCGCCGCTCTATATAAGAGTGATGATTGATCCGGAAACAGATGCCGTTATCCGATATTAAGAAAAGCTTTACGAAGTGACGTAATTCAGCAATCGTCACTTAGCAAGGGTTATTTTGCAGTGCGGCATCCACGAAACACACGATTTTTTCCGCACGATGGACAAGCGTGTTTTTGTCGTCCTTGGCGATGAGAATAGGATGCAGAACGCAGGCCAGAACGTCTGCGACGGTTCGGGCGGCAGCGTCTGTATTGTCGCAATGGTAGCTGCCTTCGGCTACACCTTCTCGGATGATCTCGCCGAGTTTGTGTTCTATCCGTTGGCGATAGCGATGACCGGCGTCGAGCTTGGCATCGATCGTAGAGATCACCATTTCGAAGATGTAGGGGTTCTGCTGGATATCCTGCAGATGGCTGTCGAGCAGGCGCAGGACGAAGCTCAACAATTGCTCCTTCGGCGGCAGGCTGGTGTCGACGGCGGCAAAGCGCTCCGTGGCATTGCCGAGATGGCGCTCGGCAATCGCATCGACAAGCACCGACTTTGATTGAAAATGCTTGAAAACATTGGCCGGCGACATGTGTAGCGACGAGGCGATGTCGGCGATGGAAACCGCGACGAAGCCGCGCTGGCGAAACAGTGTTTCCGCCGTCGAGAGGATATCCTTCCGAGTTTCTTCGGCCTTGCGTCTGGGCCTGCGTGCCATCTGTCCCCCGCCGGGCTTGGCCCGGCACCCCTTTTTCCAATGCTAGCGCGATTGGTTGAAAGGCTGCAAGCAGGCTTGCAGCTTTGTCTTCAAC
>NZ_JBFUBG010000088.1:0-28384 GCF_056405875.1 Rhizobium sp. P1_E6
ACATCACGGGATGCACTGTGGGTGTCGGGCGCGCGCCTGGTGAGCCAATTCTGCGGCATCGGCACGCTGCTGGTCGCCGCTCGGGTCCTCTCGCCGGCCGAGGTCGGGATCTTTGCCATGGTCTCCTCGACTGTTTTGTTGCAATCAAAGATTGCCGAAGCCGGATGGAGTGAATATCTGATCGCTGCACCGCATGATAGGGAGCTGCCTGGCACTGTTCTTTATTGCGCGCTGGTGAGCGGCCTCGCCTTCACCGTTCTCGGCTTGCTCGGGCTTGCAGTTTCCCTTGTCTGGTTGGCGCCAACCGGATCAATTTTCCTCACCCTTCTTCTGCTGATGGCTACCATCGTTCCCGGCACCTTCATCATCTGCCAGAGTGGCGTGCTCGTGAGGGGGCGACGCCTCCGGGAACTTGCCTGTTACCAGTCGACTTCGGAATTTTCGGGTCTTGTCGTGACTGCCGGAGGGTTGCTGCTCGGCTGGGGTATCGTCGCGCTCGCGGCAGGACGATGTTGCGTCGTGCTTGTTGCACTCCTTATGTCCACAAGCTTTGCGCGATGGCTTCCCCGGTTCGAATTCAAGCTTGCCACCGCCCGCGAGGCGCTCRCCTACTCCACGCGGCTGCTGGCATCGCGCCTGATGCAATTTGCGCAAAGTTATGGCGCGGAGTTCCTGATCGTGTTCTTCATCGGCGCTGCGGAAGTCGGCGTCTACAGGATGGCAAGCCGCATCGTCGGCGCCGTCACGGAACTGGTTTCCGAACCCGTGCGGATGCTGGCATGGAGCTACTTCTCGCGCCAACAGGGTGAAGCAGGTGGCGGTGTGGAGGGCCTCAGCCGCCTCACGGGACTGATCATGGCCGCGACGGCTTTTGCGGCACTTCCGGTCTTCATGGGCCTTGCCGTGATCTCGGAACAGCTCATCAGCACGCTGCTCGGCGCGCAGTGGCTCGCAGCGGCGCCGGTCCTCATCCTGCTGGCGGCTGCGCGCGGCATTGGCGTTATCCAGATGCTCAACGAGCCAGTACTCAGCATCATCGGTCGGGTCGCACTGCTGCCGCGCCTGAACATGCTGTTTACGGCAACCAGTCTCGCCTGCCTCGCGGTCGCGGGCTGGATCGGGCCGGAATTGCGCAATATCGCCGTCGCGCAAGTAGTGGCTGCGGCATTGACGACTGCCTTGTCCCTGTACTTCCTGCGGCGCGGCACGGGATTCCACTGGTCATCCTTGTTGCGTAGGATTTTCCCCGCCGGTCTGGGCGCCTGCGTCATGGTCGGTGCCGTCGGTCTGGCTCTCCATATGGCAGACGGCAGTCTGCATCTTCCCTTCGTGGATCTGTTGATGGGAGTTGCTGTCGGGGGCCTTGCCTATGCCGTCATTGCCTGGTCCAGCGGTCGCGCCTTGATGATGGAACTCAACCATGTGACGGGCGCGCGATAGCGGCACCGATGCGGCTGCCTGTTAAAGGCGAGCCTTCGTTGATCGTCTCAAGGCTCGAAAGCCGTTCCACCATGCAACTATATCTTTGCGAGGATCGACTTAATTCTCAAATGAGCGGGTGAGATCCCCCCACTCGGGCAACCATTGTTCTGTCCGGGAAACCACCTGCCGATATTCTCTAAGGCTTCGTCGGCCGTGGTGGCAACGCGGGATGTATCGGCGGGCTTCGAACTTATGACGGCTGAGTGCGTTCTCATCTTGCGATAATTGACCTGCCGAATGAGGAGGCCGCCTATGACGGACATACGCACGCACGGATTCAAGACGAAGGCCGAGCTTGACGAGCATCTTGCCGATGTCGAAGGGGCCACAGAGGCCGACGAGGGCAATTTGCCTCCGGTTGATATGGTGGAGGACGAGGAGGCCGTCGAACTTGCAAGATTGCAGGGGGAGCTGAGATTGCTGCGCAGACGCCTCGCTCTCATCCGCGAGCAGGCGAATAGCGAGATCTCGCCACACGCCCAATGGAGAGATGCGAGTGCCCATGAGCAGCTTGGAAACTATCCCTGGTTGAAGCTCGCCGGCGCTATCCTCATCACTTTCCTGGCTGCAAGACGGTTGCGGTCGCTGCCTCTTTCGGGAATGGCGACGATGCCTTTCGCCCTTTCGCGCTTCGGCCGAGCGTGATCATGCTTTCTAAGTCTAAAAAGCACAGTCAGTAGCCACCATGGGGCTGGAAGGCAGCCGGTGGTCGGTTTCGGAAATTTCGGGAAATGCCTCGCTTTGATGAACTCGAGGGAGGGCGGCTCTTTAATCCAGCGAACTGCAATTGAGAATGATTGCATCCTTGAGCCAACGAGGATGCTTCAAATCGCTATCCGACCTCGGTATCCCTTAGTCTTCCGCTAACTCAAGTTGTCATGGAGTGCCAAACCCCTGACGGCGGACAGCTATCAAATCCGATCCTGTACGAATTGCTCAGCGCCCTCGACCGGCTGCAGCCAAGGTTCTCGGCGCTTGATCCAGAGCTCATAAGTGGGCTTGAGGCCGGTCGGCGCGTCCTGAAGGGTTCCGAGTTTGATCTCGGCCTCGTCTGCGTCGTAGGCAAAGACCCTCGAACCACAGGTGGGGCAGAAGCGGCGGCCCCGATGATCTGCGGTTTCCCCGGTGGTTTTGAAGGCGGCCGTCTGCCAGATCGCGTAATAGGTAAAGGCTGCGCCGCTCTCCTGTCGGCAGTCGGTGCAATGGCAAAGCCCGATGCGCTTGGGTTCGCCCTCCACCTGATAGCGCACCTTGCCGCAATTGCAGCTACCGTGCCGTATGGTCATTTAAGGCCCTCCTTAATGTTTCACTCTGAAGGGCGGTTGATGGTTGTCGAAATTGCCGTTGCTCAAACTGTCGTAGCGATTGAGGCTCGGCTCGCCGCCTCGGGTGCCGAAGGGCGTCAGCTGCACCATCATTTCCTTGGCGCGGTCGATCGCATCTTCTTCGCTCAGCGCGGCCGCCTCGGGAAGGCGCACCGTCAGTCGTTCGCCGGCATCGCCAACGAAATCGACGTGCCAAGCCTCTTGCTGATGGGTTACCTTTGCCTCGTTTAGATGCATTGAAACCTCCCTTCGGGCTTTCCGCTGGTTTCGCTTCTCTCGCGGCGTGGAGATTCACTGTATCAACTGATATGCTGGCGATTGGTTCCGGAGCCTTCCCTCCCGCGGTTCTGCACCGACGGGTACCGGCGTAGTTCACACAAGGCTTCACTCTGCCGGCATCTGCCGAAGAACATATGGTTCTTGAGGAGCAGTGGTCGACACGGCTTCGGCTTGGGTCGCGCGTCGAGATAATCGACGCATCTATTTGCAGGCCTCTGCGTTCACTTCGAAGACCACAACTTTGTTCGAACCCTTGAAAGGAACGCACGTGAGTTTTCCAGCACCGACAAGCAATGATCCCACGCGTCGTTTTCAGGACGCGACCGATGCTGCCCGCGTTGCCCTGGAGGCGCTTATCGCCGATGCCAACGCCGCGGGTTGGGGCACGGATGAAATGGCCGTTGCGCTGGTTGAGGCGGCACGGTCTCTCAAAGACGCAAACGCCAGAGATCCAGATCCTGCCAACGATCCCCCAATCAGCGATATCGATGCGAAGCAAGGACAGATTGGACGTGGCGAGTTATTTGATTGAGCGACGACCCAGCGGTGGCTTGCAACAGGACGAGCGATTTAATCTGGCACGAGGTTGTCTCGTCAGATCCTGATCTGCAGTAGACCACCTCGGGCCACCTGTCTGCCGTGGCACCAGAACGGATGGATCATGTCACTGATGGTCAGGACATCGGCGCATGGAACAAGGGGGCACGATMCTTCGTTGGCAGCGAGCCCGACGAAGGCCAGTCTTGTCAGGGATCTCGTGCCTGCGAGCAGATCTTCGTCATCGACGCTGATGTCCACCAATAGCACTTCCGGCGCCCGCACGGAGCAATCGACTGCTTCCCGAGCGATTGTCGTCACCGACGTGCTTGCTCCGATATAGAATGCCATGATTGTATTGTTATCGAAGTCGGCGATGGCGGGAACGAGCAGATTTGCGGGCAGGGCCGTCAGCGTATCGCGTGTACTGTCAAACCGATGCCCTGACGCGTCCTCGCCTGCGAGACTGCGATTTCCCGAAAACTGGTAGAAGACCTCGCGTCGAGTCAGATATTCGACCGTCCAGCGACCGGAATGGTCTGTTGCATTTGGGGTCGCGAGCGCCTCGATCTCCGAGACGACTTCATGGAAGGTGGTGCGAGCGTCAGCCATGGCAATTCTCCTCGAGGGACAAAGGCGGCCGGGCGGTGAATGTTCCTGCCGGAAGAGAATAACTTCCGATGCTGGCGTGGCAACCGATGGCCGCAACATGACGCGGTGCTTTCGGTATGGTACCGTTGAAAGGCGCAAATAGTGCCATCATATTGACGCAGTGGGCGTTAACCTTTGAGGACGAAAGGAGATGAGCATGGCCGGACACGATAGCTACTATATCGAGATCACCACGCGTCTTCGATCGGTACGATCCTTCTGCGACTTCCTGTCGAGCGGCGGTACTGTCGGCGTTGCTCCGGCAGACGGCTCACGCTACGGCGATGTCACCACCGATCTGCTTGCAAGAACGCGCAAGGAAGCAGAGGCTCTCGATCGCATGCGTCRTCAACTTTTTCCGGAACGTGCGGACGAAGAGGTTTCGCCGGCACTCTATAATTGCGGACTCACGGGCTCCCGCCGGTCTCATAAGGCAGGTCGAGCTCAATCATGACGGGCGCATGATCGCTCCTGTGGTCCCAGCCTCGTGGATTGCGTCGGACGCCGGCAGAGGGAAGATGCCCAACGACATCGGGACTGCGAAGAACGTAATCGACCCGCGTCCCCGCGTCATGTTTGAATGAGTTTCTCCAGTATTTACAGTAGATTTGGAAGTTGCTGAGACCATCAGACGGGTGAGGCGGACCGGATAGGTTGGGTGCTCGTCTGCCATTTCGTTAGCCGTGGCGAGAAACCGGAAAAATCGCCATGTTCACCATCCCTATCATGTCCGGCTGACACGGTCCGCGCTCGGCGAAGGGAATGTGCGCGACTTCAGAAAGTTCCCGTTGCGCTGTCGTCGAGGCGGATCAGGCTACCTTGCAATGCCGGTATGCCTTTCTTATTTACCTCACATCACCGCTATCGATTGGGTAACAACCCACAGGACGACCAGGTCTCCTTTTGAAAAGGAGATGCGTGGTCTGGCCAAGATTTTCGCAAACATCGACCATTGGCTGGTTCAGCACACATTGYAGCCGCGCTGACACAGCGCGGTGGTAAAGCGTGATCTTGTGATCCGTCCATCGAGGGCTGCCTTCGATTGCGCAATTGTCGCAGAACGAATGCCGAGGATTTGCCAGGCGAGCTGCCCCACGACATCATCCGCAAGGAGAAAATATGCAAGTCATTGTCAGAGACAACAATGTTGAACAGGCGCTCCGCGCCCTGAAGAAGAAAATGCAACGCGAAGGGCTATTTCGCGAAATGAAGGAGCGTCGGGCCTATGAGAAGCCCTCTGAGCGGCGTGTCCGCGAAAAAGCCCAGGCAATTGCCCGGCAGCGCAAGGCTGCACGCAAGAAGATGCAACGCGAAGGGCTTCTGCCGACCGCAAGACGCCGCGCGTCCGCACGCTGATAATGCAGCGCCGCCGTCATATGCCGGCGGCCCTTTGTTCTGGCTCTCTGTTCTGGAAAGGCACATCATGGAAGAGTTGCGTAGTTTGACGGTTTCCGATGATCGGCTTGACGATTGCCGTGAGGCTATCGGAGCGGATCTGAAGGACCTGATCGATGCCATTGTCGCCTCCGGCTTCACCATCGAGGAAACGTTGATTGCGATCAGCGAACTGGTGGCGGAAGATTTCGCCTCCGTGATGAAGCTCCCGAGCGTTCACTGAGGCGGAAGATCGGCCAGCGGTTGCGTGCACGCCGGAATCAGGCTCTCTCAGAGGCGTTCAAGGTTCCGACTACTCAAGCGCGCGATGCGCGATCGTGAGGCGGTGCATCACGGATGGCGCCCACTTCTTCTCCATCGAGCGCGTTTTGCATTTCCTCAAGAACCCGAATGAGCTGCGACGTCGAGGACGCTGTATCGTCAGAAGGGACTGTGTCCGAAGCAATATTGGCGGGCGTTTTCTGGCCCGTTCGCGACAGCACCGGTAGCAGGCTTACGACGAGTGCGGCGAAGAACTTCTTTCGCCGTTCGGCGACTTCCGCCAGCACGAAACAAAGGATGAAGCAGACGACGAGCAGGGCCGCTGCCATCGGAATATGCTCCTCCACAGGATGCAGGAAGGACGCAAACATGAGGATGAGCGGCTGGTGGACAAGATAGAGCGTAAAGCTGCCGCCGGCCAGCCATTTGATCGCCGGGCCTGTCTTCTCGAACAGTACCGGAGCCTGGTTAAGCAGTGATGCGGCGCCGATGAGGTGCAGGACGACGGCAACGCCGATGAGATTGAAGTAGACGAAATTGATCGCTTCTTGAGACAGTGACCAAGTCTCGTACATGTTGGTCGCAGCGCGATCGGCGAAAAATTTCAAGCTGATGAAGAGCACGACCGATGCGCCGATCATTGCGATGGAGATGGGGCGCCGAAATGGCGGACGTTCGATGACGCACTTCATCGTCAACCAGCCCATGAGCCACAGCGGCATATACATCAGGATTTTTGGGCCAGCGATAGCGGCCCAAAGGCACAGCAACGGTATTTTCGCGCGCCTCGGCGAAAACGCGAACAGCCCGAAGAACAGGTAGTACTGAACTTCGAAGCCGAGCGACCAGTAAGGCTCGCCGCTGCCAAAAACGGCATGTGCAAACCACAACTGATTGGTGAAGGTCACGTAGGCGAATGAGGCTTCGACCGACACGGGAGCGAAAAATCCGGTGTTGATGAAATCATAGTAGAAGGCGTTCGTATGCATCCCGATGCTGTCTGCCACGAAAATCACCGCGATCGCCAGCAGAGCGACGGGCATTATTCGGGCGAGGCGGGCGACGAGGTATACGCGCCATTCCTTTTCGCTCACCTGCCCAACGTAACTGATGACAAATCCGGAGAGAACGAAGAAAACCGCCACTGCTTCCCGTCCCCAACCCAGAGGTCCGATCTTGATGGAGGGGAGCAGGAAAACATGCGCATGGGAGAGAAATACGACAACGGCTGCGCCCAGCCGCAGCAAATCAAGATAGATGGAAAGATTGCCGTCAATCTTCCTGGCTTCGATCGCGCCCATGACTGATTTCCCGTCGGATGACAAAGCGTATGTTCAGCTTGGAGTCGCTTTGTCAGGAACTGATTTCTGCGCTGATGCGCGAAGGCGCTATTCGATCAAGCAAACCTTTTAAAATTGTTTACTGAATAAGCTCAAATATTGAATAAGGGGCTGATATTGGAAGAAATATCTCGCATTGCGAGAGTATGTCACTCGCTACAACCGCATCGCCCAGGTGGTCGCGTATTCGGACAGCCGCCGCAGATGGTCATCGGCGGAATAGCCGGAGATCTTCTTTCGTGGCTTGAGATCGTGGTCTCCATCTTCCAGCCAGAGGAGATCGATATGATCTGAGAGCGTATAGGATTCGACTTCTTCCTTTGATCCGAAGGGATCACGCGTTCCCTGGCAGATCAAAGTGGGCGTGCGCAGGTTTTCCAGATGCGCGGTGCGAAGCTGATCCGGCCTTCCCGGTGGGTGAAACGGATATCCGAGGCAAAGCAGGCCCCGGACTTTCTTCGCCGTAAAACTCTCATCGGCGATCATGCTTGCGACACGGCCTCCCATCGACTTACCACCGATGATCAGTTTGCCGGCGTCCAGTTCGCCGATCGCGGTGCGATACTCGCCGAGGAGATGGTCGGCGCGCGGCGGAGGTTTGACCGCTCCGGTCAGGCGACGCTGCGCCATATAGGCGAACTCGAAGCGTGCTACCCTGAAACCGCCGTCTGCGAGCGCTTTCGATAGAACCGTCATCGACGCGGAATCCATCGCTCCGCCAGCGCCATGCGCAAGGAGAATTGTTAGGCTGGCTGTTTCCGGTCCCGTAATCAGAAAGCTTGTCATTATTTTCCCGCATACTCTTATTTTTGAGCTCACCCTATGGACTGCATCACTCTGTGGGTGCAGGCACGACTTTAGCAAGAACATGGCTCTTCAGTCGAATGGCAGCTCTCGATGTCTTGGCGCGTTTGAATCATAGACAAACCGACAATCGCAGGCGGCAATCCGCCTGTCATTCCTGAGATACCAATGGTAAGGGAGCCTTACGAATAATATCATTGTTCCAGGTGTCTCTTGAACACAGTTTGGCAAAAGGCCAGGATCGAAGCGCCACCGCTGACCGATAGCGCGCGGGCAGTGCTGAGAACCATCGCAGGCAGCGGTCCGGCGACCAGGCCGCAACTCAGTGCGGCCCTCATGTTCTCTAAGCCGACCATGTCTGCGGCTGTCAGCGAGCTTGAACGTTTCGATCTTCTCGCGCCCGCCGGCATCAATCGCGGCTCGGTCGGGCGCACGTCCGTTGCTTACGGGCTTGGCCCCAAAGCCGGCTTCGTTGTCGGGATCGACTGCGGCACGACACATATCAATGCCGTCGCGCGCGGTCTCGATGGCATCACCTTAGCGACTGTGGAGACGCCGCTCATCGACAAATCAGCTGATGAGCGTTTCCTTGCGGTGGAAGAAGTGATCGCCCGACTGCTTTCGCAGTTCGAGGCACAATCCATGCCGTTGCGTGCTTTGGTTATCGCGCTTCCGAATATCATTTCGGCGTCGCTCGACAGAATGCCCGGGCGCGAGGTGCTGATCCCGGTTCTGGAGCGTCTTCACGCGACCTATGGGGCACCTGTCCTGCTGGAAAACAACGTCAATTGTGCCGCGCTCGCCGAATATCACGAGGGCGCGGCAAAAGATCATTCCTTTGCGATCTACATGCAGATCGGGGTGAAGACCGGCATGGGCATCGTTCTGGACGGGCGTCTGTTTCGTGGCTTCAAKGGCGGCGCGGGTGAAATCGGCCATCTGCCATTTCCCTGGTCGGAGCGGGAGCAACCGAAATGGCAGCAAGTCGAAACTTATATGGGGTCGGCATCCCTCCTGGAGCGTACAATCGCCAGATGGCCGGCCGACGAAGGCGAGCCGCCGCAAAGTGCCAGCGAGCTTTTTGCTCGTGCGGGGCAGTCGCCGACCGCACGCGCCTTCGTCGAGCAGCATTCGCGTGACATCGGCAATCTTGCCGCTGCCTGTGTCAGTGTTCTCGATCCGCAGCTCATTGTCCTTGGTGGCGGCGTGGGGCAGAACCCACTGCTGTTGCCGGGGGTCAGGAATGTCGTGAAGGAATTGTGCTGGCCCGTCGAGGTCGTGAATGGTCGCTTGTCTAATCAGGCGACCGTGCTCGGCGCCGTGCGTCTCGCCATGGACTATGCGATGGCAAGACTGCTCGGGGAGGAGGGAAAACCCGCCTATCTCTATTCCGATGCGCAGACATCGGATCAGGTCAGCGCCTGATCTCTTTAGACGTCGCGTTTCGTGTCCGTCTGACGATAGCGGAATTCGCAGACGGGCAGGCCGGCTTCTTCCGACAATGTAGCGATGAAGAGTTGCGCCGGGAGGGCCTGCAGGATGGCATCGCCGATGCCTTCCGAAAAGGCGGGAACATGGATAACGACCAGATTGTCGGCTTCGACCACGTCCGCGCGAGCGGTCACCAGAACCGAGGGAATGCCAAAGGTGGCCAGATCCTGAGCGAGTTTGACCTCACGGCCGTTGCCGAAGAGCAGCACACCACTATCCTTGTCGTTCGGCTCCATCGGCCCATGCAGGAAGTTCAGCGTGTCCCAATCCTGGGCCGAAACGCGGGCCGCCTCGCGAATGAGCAGGGCCGCATATCCCGCCGTGCCGAGCGCAACACCGGCGCCAACGCAGTCGATGGACTTCTTGCCGGCCAGAAGTCTGGCCGCCTTGTCGGCTTGCGCCCGCGTTTGCTTGAGTACGGTTTCAGCCCTGGCCGAAATCTCGGCCCAGTTCGTGCCTGTAGGACGCCCGGCCTTGTCTGCCACAAGGGCTGCGCTTAGGAGCGAACCGAGGTAGCTCGTCGTGTTCGGGCCGCTGTCGGTGCCGCTTTCAGTGGCGATCATCTGCTTGACCACTCGCGAGATCGGCGTGCCGTCTGACTTGGCGATGCCATAGGAGTTGGCCAAGGGGCGAAGCTCCATCGCGCGCGCAGGCTCCTCACTGCGGCCGGAGGCGGAAAATGCGATATAGGCACCGCCCGCATCGATCGATGCATCATAGAGATCGGTGCCTGGCAGGGCGAAGGCCCGCAGGCCCTGTGCGCGCATCTGAGCGGCAGCCGCGACGGCAGCATAGAGGCTGGCACCGATGCCGACCAGAACTGTCGGCCCGGCTTTTATCGGCTCGACATCCAGTGTCTCAAGCCGCGTGGAGACGGTCCGGAAGCAGGTATTGAGGGCGGCTGGCTGCAGCGCGATCGCCTCGCGATAGGGCACTCTGTCTGTCATGATCATTCCCATATGTGTAGAGGTGGTGACCGGATAGATGGCTCCGGTCACCTGCTTTGGTGCATCTCTCAATCGAGCTTCATGTAGTCGGCAAAGCGGGCAGCATCATTGACGGTTACCTTGTCGAGCTTGTTTTCGCCCAGGCCCCACTTCTCGAAGATTTTGGCATAGCTTCCGTCATCGATCATCGATTGCATGGTTGCGGCAAGCGCATCGCGAAGCTCCGGGCTCTCCTTGCTGACGAGCATCGCCTGGTAGCCGACGGCATATTGAGCGCCCGTGATGAGCTCCAGTTTCTTGTTGCTTTCCGGCTGGTGCTGCAGGCTGTAGGCGGCGACACCGGTCGTATCCATGGAAAGATCGACGCGGCCGCTCTGGAGAGCGATCTTGATCTGGTCGTTCGACGGGAACTGCATGACGTTGAGCGGCCTGTCAGCCGGGCACAGGCCCTTCTGCTTGTCGAGAAGCTGAAGAGGGATCGATCCCTGGACGGCGCCGGCATTCAGACCGCAGGCATCCTTCAGCTTGTGCACGCCCTTGGGATTACCTTCGAGAACGATGATGCTGGTGCCTTCAAGCATGTAGTTGACCACATCGACGATCTTTTCGCGCTCGGCGAAATCGCCGAAAGCCGACATGCCCATGTCGAAACGGCCGGCCTGGATGCCCGGAATGATGCTGGCGAACTGCGCCGGCATGTCAGTGAACTTGACGCCGAGGCGTGCGCCCATTTCCTCGCGAAGCTCGCGCTCGAGGCCGATGATCGTCTTGTTGTCCTCGCCGTAAAAGTCATAGGGGGGCGTTTGTGGTTCGGTACCATTCTTGATCTCGCCGGCCGATTTGATCTTCTCCGGCAACATATCGTGCAGCTTCTGATCGACGCCGGCCGCAAAGGCGGTGCTGTTGGCAAGTATGGCTGCAGCTGCGATCATGATCGCCAGATTGGTCTTCCCTGTCATGTCATTCCCCTTTTCTTGATGCACGTGGAGGACGTGCGGCCTTTTGCTCTGGTGCCTGCCCGCGGTCAGTGCATCCGTCGCAAGAATGCTTGGGTTCGTTCCTGTCTCGGATTGTCGAGGACCTCGCGTGCCGGTCCCTCCTCGACGACAACGCCCTGATCCATGAAGACCACGCGGTCGGCGACCTCGCGGGCGAAGGTGAGTTCGTGAGTGACGACGATCATCGTCATGCCGTCGGAAGCAAGCTTGCGCATGACACCAAGCACTTCGCCGACAAGTTCGGGGTCGAGTGCGGAGGTGGGTTCGTCGAAGAGCATGAGCTTCGGGTTCATGGCGAGCGCCCGGGCGATTGCCACGCGCTGCTGCTGTCCTCCGGACAATTGATAGGGGTATGCGTCGCCGCGCCCCTCAAGGTCCACCATCTTCAAAAGTTTCCGAGCGTCGGTGAGCGCCTCTTCACGCGTCAGGCCGCGATTGAGGATCGGCGCCTGGGAAATGTTGGTCACGGCATCTTGATGGGCAAAGAGATTGAAGCGCTGGAACACCATGCCGATGTCACGACGCTGGACCGCCAGCTCCTTGCCACTCATTTCATGCAGCGTGCCGCCGCGCTCGCGATAGCCGATGAGCTGGCCATCGACGAGAATGCGGCCGCTCGTCATCCGCTCCAGATGGTTGATGCACCGAAGAAAGGTCGATTTGCCACTGCCAGAAGGTCCAAGCAGGCAGACGACCTCTCCTTTTTTGACCGAGAGATTGATGCCTTTGAGTACTTCGAGTGAGCCGAAAGACTTGTGGACGTCGATCGCCTCAATGATGGGCGAGGTTGGGGAGGGGGTGCTGAGGGCGCTCATCCGTTTCTCCCGTCGGCGCGCATGAGGCGAAGAGCGCTCCGCCAGAGGCCGGGCGCCTGTTGTGTCGATTTTCCGAGACGTCGCTCGATGAGGTATTGGATGGCCGACGCTACCGTCGTCATGACGAGGTACCAGATGCTTGCCACAATCAGCAGCTCGATGATCAGGAAGTTTCGCGCATAGATGTTCTGCGCGCGGGTCAACAGATCCTGGGCCGCGACGACCGAAACGAGCGAGGTTGTCTTCAGCATGGAGATCGTCTGATTGCCGATCGGCGGAATGATGACGCGAAGCGCCTGCGGAAAGATGATCCGCACCATGGATTGGGCCGGCGTATAGCCGAGTGCCTTGGCAGCTTCATGCTGGCCGCTGTCGACTGCAAGTAACCCGCCGCGAATGATCTCCGCCATATAGGCCGCCTCATTGAGGCTGAGGGCAAGCAGCGCGGCGACGAAAGCGGTCACGATCACATTGGTGTCGAGGTGAAACGAGCCGATGTCGATGCTCGGGATGAAGAGCTGGATGTTGAACCAGAAGATGATCTGGACGAGCAACGGTGTGCCGCGAAAGAACCAGATATAAAGGCTCGCAAAGCCTGATAGGACGGGGTTGGGCGAAAGCCGCATGGTTGCGAGGATCGCGCCAGCCACGATACTGATGGCCATCGACAGGACGGTAAAGAGGATTGTCAGCCTGATGCCGTCAAGGATCGTCTCGTCGAAGAGGTATTGCGGAATGGCAGACCAAGTGACGTGCCGGCTCGTGCCCACCATGAATATCAGCAGAGCGACGATGGCTATGAGAAGGGCCGCTGCTACGCGCTGCCCCCAGTTTCTCGCCGGGATGATCTTCTGTGGCGTCATGCAGCTCTCCCGTCATTGTCGTCTTTCAGCACTCCACCGGCATGCGGCAATGGCAAATCCTCAGGCAGGCCGCCGGCGTTCAGTTTCCGCGCGAGCGCGATGGCTCCGAAAACGGGCGGATCTCTCAGCAGCGTCAGCTCCATGTCGGGTAGTCGGTGGGCGAGGGCGGCTTGGAAGGCGGAAAGCAGCCGGGGCTGGTTGGTGATGACGCCGCCTCCGGTCACGACGGCGTTCTGCGGCGCACCGCGTGCGACGAGCTGCTCGACAAGCCGGGAAAGCGAAGCGCCCGCGTCGGTGATGACCTTGCCGCCGATCTTCGAGCCGCCTTCGGCCGCTTCGAAAACCAGGGGTGCGAATTGTCCGATACCGGCGGCGGTCCCGAACTCCGCAAGTGCGCGGCCGATCTCGATCGGCGAGGAGATAGACAGCGCATCAAGAAGGGTTTGACCGAGTGGATCCAGCGTGTTGCCCTCGTCAAGCGACAGGCGAACGGAACGGGCCGCTTCGCGGACCAGCCCGCTAGCACTTCCCTCGTCGCCAAGATACCAGCCCCATCCGCCGGCCGCGATCATCCGCCTCTGCCGGTCGCGAGAGACCGCTATCGACCCCGTGCCGCTGATGACCGAAATGCCGCTTGTCTTGCCGGAGGCCGGCAGCAGCAGTTCGGAATCATTGAGCACGAGAACATTGCCCGTCAGCAGCTGTGAAAGTCTCGCCTGAAGCGCAAGCCGGTCCTCATCACTGTCGCATCCGTGTGCGCCGACGACCGTTGCCGTCGGCATCGATTCGCCAGCCGTTGCGAGAATCAATGAAGCAAGAGCTCGGGCATCCGAATCGTGATCGGTCCTGCCGCGCCATTCCGTCGTCAGCACATGCTTTTCGCCAACGACGCCGCCATTTTCCTCAGTGAGGATCTGCGTCTTCGTGCCTCCGATATCAATACCAGCAATCATTTGTATCCATCCATTTGTTAGGCAACTTACCTAATTAAAATGCATGCGCAAGCGTTAATTTTGCCTGCAGCGCTGTAGCCGGCCMTGGAGGAGCGGTGAACATGGGATGGAAGGCTTTGATTTTATGAGCGAAGTTCGAGCTGAATTCGGCCAGGGGAGAGGAGTTTTAGCGGATGGGTCTCCGCCGCTCAGGGAGTCATTTTTTTGCCTCACGAGACCCGCGTTAACGATTTGTTAACCATGAAGCAGCTACTGCTTTTAAATCGAAATTAACCAAGTTTACTAACGTGTTAACTGACGCACGCTCCATTCGTATCAAAGGCAGGTCGTTTCTGGCGGTCGTGCTCACACCGGATCTGCCGTTCGAGGATTGGCTTACGCGRCTTGACGACCTCGCTGCACGCTCTGCCGGGTTCTTTCTTGGCAGGMCTGTCGTTCTCGATGTGAGCGAGCTCTCGCTCGACCGCGCCGCATTGAAAGCGATGGTTGCAGCTCTCGGCGAGCGTGGCGTGAGGGTTATGGGTATCGAAGGCGCACGGCCATCGCAGCTCGACGCCAGCATGCCGCCGGGCATGGTCGGAGGTCGCCCCGCCGCTGACGTAGAAATGCCCGCAGCTGATGCCCAGGCTGAAGCGCAGAAGCCACGCAAGGCGGAGCCTGCGGAGGTTCGTCGGGAGGTTCCTGCGCCATCGGTTGTGCGCGCTGCTCCGTCGTCGCTGGTTCTGCACGAGCCTGTGCGTTCCGGCCAGTCGATCGTGTTTCCGGAAGGCGACGTGACGGTCATCGGATCTATCGCTTCGGGAGCGGAGGTGATCGCTGGTGGTTCGATCCATGTTTATGGCGCGCTTCGCGGACGGGCGCTCGCCGGATCGATCGGCAATTCGGCGGCGCGAATTTTCTGCCGCAAACTGGAGGCCGAGCTTCTGGCGATCGACGGGATTTACAAGACGGCAGACGATCTGCCGGCAAACTTGCGCGGTCAGCCTGCGCAGTTGTGGCTTGAGGACGACGCGATCATGGCATCGCGACTGGTCTAATAGGGTGAATGGTTGAAACAGGAGAGGGATATGGGAAAAGTCATTGTTGTAACCTCGGGTAAAGGTGGCGTTGGCAAGACAACCTCGACTGCAGCGTTGGGGGCGGCGCTGGCGCAAAGGAACGAGAAGGTCGTCGTCGTCGACTTCGACGTCGGCCTTCGCAACCTCGATCTCGTCATGGGCGCTGAGCGTCGTGTCGTCTATGACATGATCAATGTCATCCAGGGCGAGGCGAAGCTGACCCAGGCGCTGATCCGCGACAAGCGGCTGGAAACGCTGTTTCTGCTGCCCGCATCGCAGACTCGCGATAAGGATTGCCTTACCGCTGAAGGTGTCGAGCGCGTCGTCAACGAATTGAAGACGCATTTCGACTGGGTTATCTGCGACAGCCCCGCCGGCATCGAGCGCGGCGCAACGCTTGCGATGCGCCATGCCGATATCGCCGTCATCGTCACCAATCCGGAAGTCTCCTCGGTGCGCGATTCCGATCGCATCATCGGTCTTCTGGATGCCAAGACGGAAAAGGCAGAAAGAGGCGAGCGCATTGAAAAGCACCTGCTTCTGACCCGCTACGATGTCACTCGCGCCGAACGCGGCGATATGCTGAAGGTGGATGACGTGCTCGAGATTCTGTCGATCCCGCTGCTCGGCATCATTCCGGAAAGCATGGATGTGCTGCGCGCTTCCAACCTCGGCGCTCCGGTCACGCTAGCGGACCAGAATAGCGCCCCGGCAAGGGCCTATTTCGAAGCGGTCCGTCGCCTTTCGGGCGAAGTTCTCCCGGTGACGGTACCCGGCGAGAAGCGCGGCCTGTTCGGCAAGATCTTCGGACGGAGGGCAGCATGAGCGTATTTGATTTCTTTCAGAAGAAGAAAACTGCGCCGATCGCGCGCGAGCGCCTGCAACTGCTGCTAGCGCACGAACGCGTGTCCCCCGGCTCGGATCTCGTGTCTCTTCTCAGAGAGGAGATCCTCGCGGTTATCGCCAAACACGTCGAAATCGAAGGCGATCGCCTGCAGATAAGGATCGATCGCGGCGAGAATTTTTCGATTCTCGAAATCGATGTGGAGATTCCAGCCAAGGCCGCTCGGGCGGCTTGAGCTTCGAATGCAGGTATCCGGGAGACGGAAATGCTTCCCGGATACAACTTGGCGATCATCGGGTGAACCGCAGGCGCGGTCAGTCGTTTCCAAGGCTTTGGCGCTACAGAATCACCGGCGATAGGCCGCGGTCCGCGCGGAACGCCTTGAAACTGCTGAGTGCCCGCAGCGAACGGCCGTCATCAATGGCGGCAAGATCGAGAATGACGGCGTTGGCGATCGTCATGGGAACGACAAGAGACTGCGATTCGCCGGCTTCGCCACGGGAAACCGAGATCTGCCGATCGGGCGCGGGGTCGATGCGGGCGCTGAGCAGATCAGTCAGTGCCAGAACCTTTGCGCCTCCTTCGGCTGCGATCTTCCTGATCTGATGGATGAGCGGTGAAGCCTTGCGGAAGGCGAACAGCCAGACGACATCGCCCGGTCCCAACGTCGCCAGCGCTTCGGCGATCAGGTGCATCTGGCTCCCGAGATCGATTGACGGATAGCCAGAGCGATTGAGCCTGAGTGCGATGAGTGAGGAGAGGGCGGCGGAATGACCGCGCCCGAAGACAAACACCCGGCGACAATCGCGCAACACCTCCGAAAAACCCCTGACATCCGCGTCCGCGACAGCGTTTCTGACCTGCTGAAGTGCAGCAATTTCACTGTCGAGCACGGAGGAAAGGACACCGCCTTCCTCCCCCCGGACGAGACGGGCGGCCATGCGGGCGGCCGGGCTTTCGAAATCGCCGCCACCTTCGATGAGATTGGCCTGCAGGAAAGTCCTGAATTCAGGATAGCCCTTGAAACCGAGACGGCGCGCCAGCCGTACGGCCGAAGCCGGATGCACACCGGCGCGGAAGGAGACAGTCTTGCCGTTTTCCATAGCTGCGCGGATCGGGTCCTGCATCATCACGTCGAGAAGGCGTGTGTCGGCCTCGGTGAGCTTTGTCGAATTGCGGCTGATAAGATCGCCGAGAAGTTGCGGAATTTCGTTCGGTCTTTCCATCGCATCACGTCTCATGGAGCAGCTTTTCGGGGCCGGGACCAGTCAGCGGCGTCTAAATTCGGCGATCTCCAGCTGAAAGATCGACGCGGCTCCCGCTCTGGTTATCGAAAAACACGGCCCGGTCAAGGTCGCACGTGACCCAGAAGTTGTCGGCGTGGCGTGGCACGTCCTTGCGCGGACTGATGAGCGTAATGCGTCCGGCTGGACTGTCACAGTGCAGGATCATATCAGAACCTGTCATCTCAGACAGCATAAGCCGAGCGGGCAGGGCAGGCTCACGCGGCTTTTCGGCGCGGATCGCCATGCATTCGGGCCTCAGCCCAGCCGTCAAGTTTGCTCGGCCCTGCCAGCCGGGGAGATGTTCGACAGGCAGGAAATTCATCGCGGGAACGCCGAGGAAGCCCGCGACAAAGCGGTTCTGCGGCTGGTCGTAGATCGCTTCCGGTGTGTCGAACTGCAAGAGGTCGCCATCCTTCATCACGGCAATCCTGTCGGCCAATGAGAGCGCCTCGGTCTGATCATGCGTGACATAGACGATGGTGGCGCCGAGCTGACGATGCAACTCCTTGATCTCGGTGCGCATTGCAACGCGCAGTGCGTTGTCGAGGTTCGACAGCGGCTCGTCCATCAGGAAGATGGAGCTGTTGCGCGCCATGGCGCGGCCCATCGCCACACGCTGACGCTGGCCGCCGGACAGCGCGCCCGGCTTGCGATCAAGATAGGCTTCGAGCTGCAGCGTTCTGGCCACATTTTGGGCGCGCGCATTGCGTTCGGCTTTCGGCATGCCGCGCAGTTCCAAACCGAAAGCGATATTCTCGCGCACCGTCATATGCGGATAGAGCGCGTAGTTCTGGAAGATCATGGCGATGTCACGATCCTGCGGGGCGAGATCATTTGCTCGCTTTCCGCCTATTTCGATATCGCCCTGTTCGCAGCGTTCCAGGCCGGCAATCAGGCGCAACAGCGTGGACTTGCCGCAGCCGGAAGGGCCGACGATGACGATGAATTCGCCTGATTTGATATCCATGGAAACGCCATGCAGGATTTCCGGCCCGCCGGGATAGGATTTCCTGATGTCTCGAAGGATGATGCCGCTCATTGGGCGGCCTCTGCCCGGAAGCGGTCGCGAATGGCGATTGCAAGGCTAGGCCTGTCCGTCGTGAAGACCTTGATGCCGAGCGCCAGCACCTTCTCGATCTGCCTGGCCGAATGGGCAGCCCAGCAGCCGAAATCGAGCCCGGCGTTCTCGATCTCGGCCATCAACATGGAATCGGCCGTATCAACATGGACGCCGAGTTCGGGGATGTCGTGAGCTTTGGCGACTTCGATGACAGCTGCTGGTCCGAGCTGACGCAAGACCGGCGGGCTGACGAGCCAGAGTTTTGGTCGGCTGGTAGCCGCCGAAAGCGCATCCTGCGACTCCACCAGAAACGAGGAGAAGATCGTTCTTTCCAGCATGCCGTGACGGGCGAGGGTTTCGACGACGCGAGGCACAAAATTCTCATAGGGGCGGCCGTCGACGCCAGGCTTTATTTCGCAGCGGAAATCCACCGTGCTGTCGGCGTAGAGGGTGCAAAGCTCGGCAAGCGAGATCGGATGCCCACCGTTGCCGTAGTTGATGATAGCGGCCCGGACTTCTGCTTCGCTCATGGCGGCGATCGCACCGCTACGGTCCGTCGTCCCGTCCAGCGTTGCGTCGTGATGGACCATGATCGCGCCATCGGCTGTCGGATGGACGTCGAATTCCACCTCCTCCAGTAGCATTCTTGCCGTCGCAGCAAAGCCTTGCGGCGTGCTGTCGCCGAATTCCAGAGTGCCGCCGCGGTGCGATGCGATGCGTGTCATTCTATGCTTGTCCTTCTTCATGGATCTATTTGACCGCGCCGAGCGTAATGCCGCGCACGAGATGGCGCTCGACCAGCAGAAAGCCGAGCAGCACCGGCAGGATGCTGAGGGTGCAGGCGGCCATGACGAGCGGCCAGTCGACCAGGCCCTCGCCGGGATTGATACGATAGAGGCGGGCAAGGCCGATCTGCAGCGTGTAGAGGTCTTCCTTGCCGACGGCCACCAGCGGCCAGATGTAGTTGTTCCATTCGCTGATGAAGATGTAGAGACCCATCGAGAAGATCGCCGGCCTGGCGATCGGCACGATCACCCGCCAGAGCACCTGCAGCGGTGTGGCTCCGTCCATATAGGCKGCCTCGTCCAGAGCCTTCGGAATGCCCTTGATGTACTGGCGCRGGAAGAAGGCAGCAAAGCCGTTCGAGATCGCCGGCAGGATGAGGCCGGCGTAAGTGTCGAGCAGGCCGGCCTTGGCAAGCGTCAGATAGTTGGGGATCAGGCTGATATGGCTCGGGATCATCAATGTGGCGACCGTCGCGCCGAAGAGCAGGTTGCCGCCGCGGAACTGGAAGCGCGCGAAGGCGAAGGCGGCCATGGTGGCGACCGTGATGCCGAGCAGCGTCACCAGACCCGAAACGATGATGCTGTTTGCGAGATAACGGGCGAAATTGTACTCGGTGACGGCGCGGACATAGTTGTCCAGCGTGAACTCGTACCTGCCGGTATAATAGGATTGCGCCGTCTCGAAGGACATCCAGATGGAGTAAAGAACGGGCGACAAAAAGATCAGCCCGGCAAGCAGCGCGAGGCCGGTCAAGAGCGGGTTTTCAAGCTTCATAATGCACCTTCCGGCCGATGACGAAGGATTTGATCAGCGCCAGCACGATCAGGAAAATGAAGAGCAGGACGGCGAGTGCCGAGCCCCTGCCGATGTCGAAGAGAGTGAAACCCACGCGATAAAGCAGGTTGACGAGCATGTCGGTAGCACCCGCGGGGCCGCCATGGGTCATGATGTTGACGATGGTGAAAACCTGGAAGGCTTCGATCACCGAAATCACCAGCAGGAAATAGGTGGTCGGCATGACGAGCGGGATGGTGACCCGGCGGAAGACATGGAAACGCCTGCCGCCATCGACGGCAGCGGCATCATAAAGCTCCTGCGGCACAGCCTGCAGGCCGGCAATATAGATGACGATATCGTAGCCGAGCTGTTTCCACGTATTGACGAAAATCAGCACCCAGAGGGCAAGCTGCGGATCCTGCAGCCACGGCACTTTCCCGAGGCCGAGCGAGGTGAGGACGGCGTTCACCATGCCGTAATCGGTAGCGAAGAGCCAGGAGAAGACGACCGCAATCGAGACGGTTGAGGTAACGGAAGGCAGAAACAGCGCCCCGCGCAAAAGCCGCGACGGCAATGTCTCGCGGACGAGATAGCTCGCGACCGCGAGCGCCAGCGCCAGCCTGATCGGTACGGAAATCAGCGCAAAGAGTGCAGTCACCTGCAGCGCATTCCAGAAGTCGCGGGAATTCAGCAGCAGGCGGTAGTTCTCGAAACCGACGARGGGCATGGTCGGCGACAGAAAGTCCCAGTGCCGGAAGCTGAGGTTCACACTGGTAATAACGGGGATATAGGTGAAGACCGTGATGAAGATGATCAGCGGTGCGACGAGGAAATAAGGCGTGAGTTTCCGCAGCATGGGACCGAGACAGTTGAGACGACGAGCTGTTTAAGGCCCGCCGTCTTGCTGAAGGGGGAGGCTTAGTTGCTGGAACGCTTGGCTTCTTCGCGGGTCTGGGTCGCGAAGTCCTTCATCGTTTCCGTGACATCGCGCTGGCCGAGCGCCATGGCTTCCCACATCTTGTACTCCGTCGCGCGCATCCAGGTGACGACCGGCGGACGGGCGCGACCATGGGCGAAGTCGAGCTGCTTGATGGCAACATCGATGCCCTGCTTTTTGGCAAGCGCCTCGGCGGCAACTGGCTGGGCGGCACTCTTCTTGTTGATCGGCAGGTAGCCAGTCGCTGCGAACCAGACGGCGTTGGCTTCCGGCGAAGCGGCATAGCTGATGAACTTGTAGGCAGCATCCTGGACGTCCTTCGGCGAGGTTGCCAGGATGCCGATGCCGGCGCCGCCGATCGGAACAGAGCAAACCTTGTTGCAGGGCATCGAGCGGACTTCGAGCTTGTCGCCGAGCGCCTTCCTGGCGCCGCCATAGTCACCTGTCGAGTTCAGGGATATGCCGACCTTGCCGGCGTAAAAAGCGTCGCGGCCGACATCTTCGTCGGTAACGCCATCGGGAGAGGCGACCTTCTGGTCATGAACCAGCGAAGCCATCCACTGATAGGCCTCGATCGTGTTCGGCGAGTCGAGCAGGATGTCGTTGGTCTTGGAATCGATCAGCTCGCTGTCGTTGGACATGACGAGACCCCAGCGGGCGAACTGGCCGGGGGCTGCAATGCCGGTAATGCCTTCCGAGCCGAGCTTTTCGGTGATTGTCTTCGAAACGGCAAGAATATCTGCGAAAGTCTTCAGCGACGGTTCCGTCGTGAAGCCGGCACGCGCCAGGATATCCTTGTTGTAATAGAGGACCGGCGTCGAGGAGTTGAACGGCACGATGTAGTTCTTGCCGTTGTAGACGCCAACCTCACGGGCGTAGTCGTAGAGGTCGTCCTTCAGCGGGTCGGCATTGAAATAGGGCGTGAGGTCGATCAGCGCGCCGCGGTCGGCGAAGAGGCCGTAGCGGGTGACTTCCATGATGACGGCATCAGGTGCACGTTTCGCGGGGATGGCCGCCTGCAACTTGGCGACGATGTCGTTGTAGTCGCCGACGAACTCGCCTTCGATATGAATCCCGGGGTTGGCGGCCTCGAAATTTGCGATGATCTTGTTGAGCGCCTCGCCGGAGGATTTGCTGAAGCTGTGCCAGAATTTCACCGTCGTATCGGCATGCGCTGAGCCAACCATGGACATCAAGGCGACAACACTGGCCGCAACCGTATTTTGCAATTTCATTGACATAACTTTCTCCTCTGCAAAAAAAATTGCATTCCGTTTGGGCGAGGAGTAGCGCGCAGACGAGACAGTTTCTTAAAGGCCGTATGAAGTTTTGGTGACAAGGCAATCGCCTCAATCACCAGGGGTTGTTTGATTTTTTAAAAAACGACTCTGAATAGTGGGGGAAATGTCGTATTTTAATTTTTTGTTTTTGTTCTCTTTAACGTTCATTTGGGACCCTGTTGGCATTGAAACCAACAGGAACGGCGGGCAAATGGTTACCATAATTCAGCCGGAAGACTGGAACAGCTCCCTAACGGGTTACTATTCAATTGAGGTGGACGATCAACCCTTTGAATATCAGGGCGGAGCCAAGGACTATGCCCTGTCGGTGCCGCGGGAGGGGGCTATCCGGTTCGAGCTGCACGACGGAGACCAGGCTCCGTGGGATGTGGCGAACAATCACGCCTCCGAGCGCGTTGAGATCGCCGACAGGCAACCAATCACCTACGGAACGCCGCTGCAGGTTTCCTATGACTTCATGCTCGAGCAGGGGCCGCCCAATACGGCCCATTTCATGGTGCTCGGCCAGCTTCATCAGAATGTGCACGAGGGCGCACTGGTCGTCCCGCCACCCTTTTCGGTGACGCTGACGGGCGAGAAGATGGGCATCAGCATCGGTTACAGCGATGCAAATGGAAATCCGGTTCAGCAGGTAATTTTCACTGACGCCTACGATATCCAGCGCGGGCACAACTACGACATAGATATCAAGGCGACCTTTGATCCTGATGGAAACGGACGGCTTGTCGTAACGCGAGATGGCGTGACGATTGTCGATTACATGGGGCCGCTCGGTTATATTCAGGATCAGGGGGTGTACTGGGCCGAAGGCATTTACCGCCATGCGAACGCCACGGAGAGCGTTGCAGCGGTCTACGGTGATCTGGATATAGAGACCGGTTCTACGGTCAACTTTCCAGATCCCGATGCCTATATCGCCGCTCCGACCGTTCTGGTGAGCGATGCCATGCATGATCCATCGGGCAGCAATTCGGTAACGATTAGCGGCTCAGCCAAGCTTGGCACCACCGTCGTCATTTACGAGAACGGCAAGGTGATCGCGACGGCCGAGACAGACTCAATGGGCCGCTACACCGCCGACATCGTCTTTTCGACGACAGGAGAGCATAACCTCAGCGCGGTCGCCGTCGATTCATCGGGCCGCTACGGTATCATTGCCGCCCCGGCGGGTATCGAGATCGGCACCGCTGCGGAAATCGTTGGACGCATGGACAGCATCATGACGGATGCCAGCGTTCAATCAATTATCCTCACCGACACGCATATGCTGACGGTTCCCTCCGATTATGTGATGCGCCTCTACATAAATTCAGGGGTCCTGAACAAGATCGCGGGCGACGATGTTACCTTCAAGACCAGCACGGCGGTCTCAGGCGGAAGCTACGACCGGCAGGTCTATATTTACAACGAACAAGGCAAGGTCATCGAATCCGAGCGTTATCTCGGAAGCAAGCTGGTCTTCGACCAGAAAATCGGCGCCGATGGCGTCACCACGACCCAGACCTGGAAGACGGACGGTTCGTCGGATATCAACATCACCAAGAACGGCGTCCTGATTGAGTACGAGCAATATGATTCTTTGAACCGACTGAAGTTCGAGCAGGCCTTCAACGATGACGGTTCCCGCAAGACTGTCACCTATTTCGATCCGGCCTCCGGGGCAAAAACGATCGAAACCGTCTATAATGCCGACAAGAGTTCGACCCGCACCACGTATGGCATCACCGGCAAAGACTATGTCGAGGAAGCCTATACCTACGATACAACGGGCAAGCTGATCCTTCAGGAGCGTTTCGCACCCGGGCACACAAAGATCATGTCCACCAGTTGGGAGCCCGACGGAACGACGGAAACGCACCGCTATAACGCCGCCGGTCAGGAAACGAGTTTCTCAATCGTCCACGCCGACAAGTCTCATGTCGAAGGCACTTTCGGCATCACCGGTCAGCCCTATTCCGGTCAGATCATCAGCTATGACACCAGTAACAAGATGGTCTCCAAGGATCTGCTCGACCAGAACGGCCGGCTCATCAGCACAGAAACATTCGGAATAAACCCGGCACTGAAGGTCTTTGCTTATGCAAACAGCACCGGTCCCGCCACGGGTTACACTCTCTATGCCGCAGACCATTCCTATGACGTGGCCACTTATGCCGCCGGCACGACAAACGTCGCAAAGCTCAGCCACTACGACGCTAACGGCAACCTGATCGGAACAGATATTCTCATACCKGATCCCTCGCTTGGCACTTACGATCCCGTGACGAACACCTATTATCAGGAAATTCGAAACAGCGACGGGTCGAAAGAGGGGCATCGGTACGATGCTGATACCGGCAAGGAGCTCAGCTATTATATCCGCAATGCCGACGRCAGCCGCACCGAGGCTAACTTGGCTGTCAAAGGCAAGGATTATGTCGAACAGATCATCAGCTACGATTCCAAGGGCAAGATTATCGATCTGGTGCGCAAGTACGGCGATCCTAGCCATACGATCGCCCATACTGAACATTTTGACAGCACCGGCGCCGGCGAGATCCGAAATTTCGACGTGACTGGCCAGCTTACAACTGCGCTGTTCTATACTGCAGGGCAGAAACTGATCAAAACCGAAACCTACGCGCCGGGTGATCACCTCAAGGAGTTCACGGCTTACAATAGCGACGGATCGAAGGAGACCCACAGATTCGATCCTGCCACTGGGCACGAGACGGGTTATAGCATTCGCTATGCCGACGGTGGGCGTGTCGAAGCAAGCCTTGCGATCACTGGGAAGGATTATGCCCAACAAATTCAGACATATGATGCCGCCGGAAAGCTTATCGATAGCGTCCGCAAATACGGTGACGCTGCTCACACCGTTTCGCAGTCATACCATTTGAATGCGGATGGATCGCAGGAGTGCAACAACTTCGACACGAAGGGCCGGCAAACGGTATCGGATACGACGCATGCGGACCATTCGCGCGACTACATCCTGTTTACATATGCTGGAGATGGAGCGTCGCCGAGCACGACCGAGCAGACCCACTACGGCGTCGACGGCAACAAGCAATGGACGGACAAAACGAATGTCGACGGCTCGCACACACAAACAGCATTTGCTGCCGGTGTGATCCTGACGTCGCATGAGGGGGTGAAAGACACGCTGGTCGGTTCCAGCATCGCCAACGATGTTTTCCTCTTCCACGCTCAGGCAGGCCAGGATACCGTCTCTGGTTTCCAGGCGCATGGGGGAAATATCCATGACCGAATCGCCTTCGACAGCTCGCTGGTGGACGATTACGCCAGCCTGCATGCGTTAATGAGCTCCACCTCCGCCGGAACGCTCATCACCTTCGACGATCATAACAGTGTGCTGATCTCCAAGGTCGCAATGGCGAACCTGTCTTCCGACGACTTCCTCTTTGTATAGAGAGATGTCTCGTCGTCGGTGACGCAGAAAAGATGACCGTACTCCCATCAGGAGGTTCGGCGAGGTATACCTGATGCCCATTCTGCAACAGGCGCGGGCCGGATGAAAGCCACCAGCCCGGCGCTCTCGCTGATGAAGGAACCGAGCTTACCTTTTCTCGGGCTTCCGTCCGATGGCAAAATAACCGAACCCATGCTTGGCAACTTCACTTGCCGGGTAAATGTTTCGGAGATCGACAATAACCGAATCTCTCATGACGCTTTTGAGGCGTTTGAGGTCGAGCGCGCGGAATTCGTCCCATTCGGTGACAATGACAATCGCGTCGGCATCCACGGCGATCTCATAAGGATCTTTCCCGTAAGTGATGGGGCCGAGCATGTCCTTTGCCGCTTCCATGCCTTCGGGATCGTAGGCGTGGACCGTGGCCCCGCCATCGAGCAGGGCCTGAACGATGGTGATCGACGGCGCGTCACGCATGTCGTCGGTGTTCGGCTTGAAAGTAAGGCCGAGAACGGCAATCTTCTTACCGCGCACGTCACCATCGCAGGCGGCGATAACCTTGCGACCCATGGCGCGCTTGCGATTGTCGTTGATCGCGACCGTCGTCTCGATGAGACGTACGGGGCTGTCAAAGTCCTGCGCGGTCTTGACGAGGGCGAGCGTATCCTTGGGGAAGCACGACCCACCGTAGCCCGGRCCAGCATGCAGGAATTTGTCGCCGATACGCTTGTCCATACCGATGCCCTTGGCAACTTTCTGGACGTCAGCGCCGATCTTTTCTGAGAGATCGGCGATCTCGTTGATGAAGGTGATCTTCATCGCGAGGAATGCGTTGGCGGCGTATTTGATGAGCTCGGAGGTGCGGCGTTCGCAGAAGTAGAGCGGCGCTTCGTTGAGATAGAGCGGGCGATATACCTCGCGCATGACCTCGATCGCACGGGCATCCTCCGTGCCGATCACGATACGGTCGGGACGCTTGAAGTCGGTGATCGCTGCACCTTCCCGCAAGAATTCAGGATTGGAGACGACAGCAATATCCTTTTCCGGAAATTCTTCACGGAAGATGCGTTCGATTTCGTCCCCGGTACCCACGGGAACGGTCGATTTGGTAACGACGACGGTGAAGCCCTTGATAGCGGCAGCAATTTCGCGCGCTGCAGCATAGACATAGGTCAGATCCGCGTGGCCATCGCCGCGGCGCGAGGGCGTGCCGACGGCGATAAAGACGACATCTGCTTCACCGACGGAAGGGGCGAGGTCTTTAGAGAAATCCAGGCGTCCAGCTTCGCGGTTCTGCTGAATGATGGCCTCGAGCCCAGGTTCAAAAATCGGCACTTCGCCGGCTTCCAGCGCTGTTATTTTTGCCTCGGACTTATCGACGCAAGTCACATGGTGACCAAAGTCGGCGAAGCAGGCACCTGAAACGAGACCGACATAGCCAGAACCAATCATAACGATACGCATGAAGCTATCTCCAAGTTAAAATAACGCCACTTGGGCTATATGCTGCAACGCAACAAATCAAGCCTAAATGGCGTTTTAAGGAAACGTTAAGAGCGGCCGAACTCGTCGACAATGCGAATGATGTCGTCTTCGCCGAGGTAGGAGCCGGTCTGAACTTCGATGAGTTCCAGAAGAATCTTGCCAGGATTTGCAAGACGGTGGACCTCTCCGAGCGGAATATAGACCGATTCGTTTTCCCGCAGCATCTGCACGTTCTCGCCGATCGTGACCTCCGCGGTCCCCTTGACAACGATCCAGTGCTCAGAGCGGTGATGGTGCTTCTGCAGCGACAGCTTCTTGCCGGGTGTGACGAAAATACGCTTCACCTGGAAACGGTCGCCGTTGAAGATCGAGGTGTAGCCGCCCCAGGGGCGATAAGAGGTGGGATGCGTCTCTGTCAGCTTCGACGTCTTCTTCTGGCCGGCAAGCAGCTTGACGAGGTTGCCGACTTGCTGGCTTTCCTTCAGCGGTCCGACATAGACTGCGTCCTCGCTGGCAATAACGGCGACATCGTCCATGCCCTGTACGGCAAGATGCACACCATGGGTCATGACGAGCGAGTTGCGGGTGTTGACGACAGTTGTGTTGGCGGCGGCAATGTTGCCGTTTTCATCCTGAATGCCGGTTTTCCATATGGCATCCCAGCTACCCAGATCCGACCACTTGAAGGCGGACGGCACGACCACCGCTTTGGACGTCTTCTCCATAATTGCGTAATCGATGGAAATGTCGGGGCTTTTTGCGAAGTGCTCTGCATCGAGGCGCGTGAAGTCCAGATCACGCGTCGCCTTCGAAACGGCCTTGCTGGCCGCTTTCAGAACATCCGGTGCATAGTCCTGCATTTCGGACAACAATTCGGTGACTGGGAACATGAAGATACCGGAATTCCAATAGAAACCACCGGCGGCCAACATTTCCTCGGCCTTTTCGCGAACTGGCTTTTCAACGAAGCGCTTGACCTCGTGTGCGCCGCCCGAAAGTTGCTTGCCGATCTCTATATAACCATAGCCGGTCGCCGGCTCGGTCGGCGTGATGCCGAAGGTAACGAGCTTGCCCTTGGCTGCCGCATCACGGGCTGTGCGGATAGCATCGAAATAGGCTTCATCGGCCAGGATTTCATGATCGGAAGCCAGCATCTGAATGATGGCTTCCTTGCCGAAATGCTCGGAGGCCAGACCTGCTGCTGCTGCCACTGCAGCAGCGGTGTTGCGGGCAACAGGCTCCAGCAAGACTGCGGCGAGCGGAATATCGAGTTCGCGGGCCTGTTCTGCAACGA
>NZ_JBFUBG010000089.1:0-28255 GCF_056405875.1 Rhizobium sp. P1_E6
CCTCTGCGGGGGATGGAATTTGTCGTCATCTGATCCTGCCCTGAGGAGGAAAACAGACTACCGAACCGTGTCACATCGGAGCTGCAGCCTGTTGCTGCACTCGCCAGCAAGGCGACGACCAGGAGGTTACCAGCCGACTTCCCAAACTTCGGCGAAAGACTGAAACGCATGACTCGACCCACTTAGAACGCAACCATTTGTGAATCTATTAAAGCGCGTTAGTATTACCACGCGGTTAAGATGCTGGAATCAGTGCTATATTTTTGAGAACTTGATAACCATAGTTTGCGGGCGAAAAATCATAGCCCGCCGGCCCTTGAGCCAGATGCCGGTTAAAGCTGAGAAGCGAGCCGGGGAATGATCGGCAGGTAGGGAGCGTCGAAGAGCTCTTCCCGCTCAAAGCGGCTGCCGGTTTTAGTCAGGCGAACCATCCTGCATTCATTTTCGGAGATGATCAGCGGCGCGATCATGGAGCCGCCGGAAACGAGCTGATCGGAATAGAAGCGCGGCATGGAACTAAAGGCAGCGGTGACCAGGATGCGATCGAAGGTGCCCTCGCCCTGCATGCCGGCGCTGCCATCGGCCTGACGGATGATGATGTTGCGCAGGCTTAAAGTTTCCACGCGGCGCTGCGCCGAAAGCGTCAGCGTCTTATAGCGATCGACTGTCAGCACGCGTTCGGCAATACGACCGATGACCGCCGCGGTGAAGCCGCTGCCTGTGCCGATTTCGAGTACGCGCTGGCCGGGGCGGACTTTCAGATGATGCAGAAGGCGGACGGCAAAATCGACGCCTTCGAGAAAGGAACCGCAATCAATCGGAATGGTGCGGCTGGAATAGGCATTCTCGACGAACTGCGGCGGCACGAAGAGCGAGCGCGGTGTCTGCTCGACTGCGGTCAGCAAATCGATGTCGGAAATGCCTTCTGCGCGCAATCTGAGGACCAGCGCTGCAAAGCCTTCCTTCTCGGCCAGTTTCGCCGTCACCCCTTTACTCCATGTCCGAGGGCCCGCGCCACGCGGTCCGTCACGGAATAATCGGTCAGATCCAGTTTCAAAGGTGTTACCGAAATCTTATTATGCTTCAGCGCGTGAATATCGCTACCCTCGGTGAAGGCGCCGGCACGTTCGCCGAATTTCAGCCAGTAATAGGGAAAGCCGCGGCCATCGGTGCGCGCATCGACCTGCAGGTTGAAGGCAAGCTTGCCCTGCGCCGTCACCTCCACGCCCTCGACTTCATCAGGACGACAGTTCGGGAAGTTGAGATTCAGGAAGGTGCCCTCGGGCAGATCGACCGTCATCAACTTTTCGAGCAGCGCTGGCGCATGCGCTTCGCAGACCTCCCAGGGCAGGATGCGCGCGCCGTCATCATAGACATAGGCCTGGCTGAGGGCGAAGGAGCGCACGCCCTGCATCGTGCCCTCGATGGCGCCGGCGATCGTGCCGGAATAGGTTACGTCGTCGGCGACGTTGGAGCCGGAATTGACGCCTGACAGTACCAGGTCCGGCTTGATGTCCAGCACCTGCTTGATGCCCATGATGACGCAATCGGTCGGCGTGCCGCGCAGCGCGTAGTGCTTGTCGGAGATCTTCCGGAGCCTCAGCGGCTCCGAAAGGCTGAGCGAATGCGCAAGGCCGCTCTGGTCGGTTTCGGGAGCGACGATCCAGACGTCGTCCGAAAGCGTCCTTGCAATCCGTTCCAGCGCACCCAGGCCCTCGGCATGGATACCGTCGTCATTCGTCAGCAGGATGCGCATTATCTCAGGCCGCCCGTTCGATCTTCGTCAGGCCGCCCATATAGGGCTGCAAAACGTCCGGAATCGTGACCGAACCATCCTCGTTCAGATAATTTTCGAGAACCGCGATCAGGCAACGGCCGACCGCCGTTCCGGAGCCGTTCAGCGTGTGGACGAACTTTGTCGCCTTGTCGTCCTTGCCGCGGTAGCGGGCGTTCATGCGACGCGCCTGAAAATCGCCGCAGACCGAGCAGGACGAGATTTCGCGAAACGCGTTCTGTCCCGGCAGCCAGACTTCGAGGTCGTAAGTCTTGCGCGAGCCGAAGCCCATATCACCGGTGCACAGCGTCATGGTGCGGAAATGCAGGCCGAGGCGCTTCAGCACCTCTTCCGCACAGGCCGTCATGCGCTCATGCTCGGCGAGCGAGCTTTCAGCGTCGGTGATCGAGACCAGCTCGCACTTCCAGAATTGATGCTGGCGCAGCATGCCGCGCGTATCCCGGCCGGCAGAGCCTGCCTCCGAACGGAAGGACGGCGTGAGCGCAGTGAAGCGCAGCGGCAGCTTTTCCTGATCGAGGATTTCCTCGCGAACCAGGTTGGTCAGCGTCACTTCCGCAGTCGGAATGAGGTAGCGGCCATCCGTCGTCTTGAAGAGATCCTCTTCGAACTTCGGCAGATTACCGGTGCCGAACAGTGCCTCGTTGCGCACCATCAACGGCGAGGAAACTTCGGTGTAGCCATGCTCGGTCGTGTGGAGATCGATCATGAACTGGCCGAGCGCACGCTCCAGTCTGGCGAGCGGACCGGTCAAAACCGTGAAGCGCGAGCCGGAGAGCTTGGCGGCGCGCTCGAAATCCATATAGCCGAGGGCTTCGCCGATTTCGAAATGCTCTTTCGGCTTATGGTTCCAGCGCGGCCTCTCGCCGACGGTACGGGTCACGACATTGTCGTGTTCGTCCTTGCCGACCGGCACCTCGTCGAGCGGCACGTTCGGGATGCGTGACAGCTGATCGGCGAGTTCGGCGGAGAGCGTGCGCTCTTCCTCTTCGGCTGCCGGCAGCGTCACCTTGATGTCGGCGACTTCGGCCTTCAGCTTTTCGGCAAGCTCGGTGTTCTTCTGCGCCATGGCAGCACCGATCTCCTTGGAGGCGGCATTGCGGCGGGCGAGCAGATCCTGCGCCTTCTGCACGGCGGAGCGGCGCTTTTCGTCAAGGGCGATCAGAGATTGCGACAGAGGTTCCGCACTGCGCTTTGCAAGGGCAGCATCGAGAGCCTCGGGATTCTCACGGATCCATTTGATATCGAGCATCGTCGTTCCAGATCGTTTCAACAGAATGAACCGGTCGGAGGAAACCCCGACCGGATGGGAAACGGCAGAACTCAGAGAAATGTCCTGATGCGCTCAGACGCTGTCCGTCTTGGCGACATCGGAGGATTCGGAGGCCTCTTCAACCGCCTGCTTGGAACGCTGACGCTCCACGAGTCGTGCCGCGTAGATGGAAATCTCGTAGAGAAGGATCGTCGGCAGCGCAAGGCCGATCTGGGACATGGGATCGGGCGGCGTCAGGACCGCGGCCACGACGAAGGCCAGCACGATCGCGAACTTGCGCTTTTCGGAGAGCCATTGCGACGTAAGAAGCCCGACGCGGGCAAGAAGCGTGGTGATGACCGGAAGCTGGAAGACGAGGCCGAAGGAGAAGACCAGCGTCATGATGAGGCTCAGATATTCCGAAACCTTCGGCAGGAGCGAGATCGCCACCTCGTCATGGCCCGGTGCCTGCTGCATCGACAGGAAGAACCACATGACCATTGGCGTGAAGAAGAAATAGACCAGCGCGCCGCCCATGAGGAACAGGATCGGCGAAGCGACAAGGAACGGCAGGAAGGCCTGGCGTTCGTTCTTGTAGAGGCCGGGAGCGACGAACTTGTAGATCTGCGCTGCAATGATCGGGAAAGCGATCACCAGGCCGCCGAACATGGCAACCTTGACCTGCGTGAAGAAGAATTCCTGCGGTGCCGTATAGATGAGCTGCGCCTTCTCGACATCGAGATGAGCCCAGCTGACAGCAAGCTTGTAGGGGAAGACGAGGTAGTTGAAGATATGCTTGGCGAAAACGAAGCACACGATGAAGGCAATGAAAAATGCCGCAATCGACCAGATGAGCCGCTTGCGCAGCTCCATGAGGTGTTCAATCAACGGCTGCGGCTTGTCTTCTGTTTCACCGCTCATGCCTCATCCTTCTTTTTTCTTACGGCCGGCGTCTTGACTTCGGTCGGCTTCTTCGTTGCCGCAGCGCGCTTCGGCTTTTCAACCGGGGCGGCAACCAGTGCGACCTCGGCAGCCTTGTCTGCCGCCTTCACGCGCGGCTTGCGTACGGCCTTTGGCTTTTCGGTCACGGCAACCGTCGCAACAGGCTGAGGCGCGGGAACGATCGGTGGTGTCTCCGGCAAGCTCATCGAAGGCACCGGCACAGACACGTCCGCAGGAGGCACTTCCGTCTTGTTCCCACCGCCCTGCTCTACCGGCGTATCGACTTTCGTCGAATTCTGCAGGTCGGCCTTGATCTCGTTGCCCATCTGGCGCAGCGGGTTCATCGCCTCGCGCAGGCTGTTGACCGGGTTCAGACTCTGGGCGTCACTGATCGTGCGGCGCACGTCGTCAAGCTCGGCTTCGCGCAGCGCTTCGTCGAACTGGGCACGAAATTCGCCCGCGACCTTGCGGGCACGTGCAGTCATCTTGCCGAAAGCGCGCAGCATCGGCGGCAAATCCTTGGGACCGACGACCACGATCAAAACGACCGCGATAACCAAAAGCTCGGTCCAGCCAATATCGAACATGCAAGGCTCCTGAACGGGCGGCGCGGGGGCTGCGCCCTTTCCCGTAGGTGATTACTTCGTTTCGTCGGCCTTGTGATCAACGGTCTTGCCCGTCTCCGGCGCGTCCTCGTCGGTCATGCCCTTCTTGAAGCTCTTGATGCCCTTGGCGACGTCGCCCATCAGTTCCGGGATCTTGCCGCGACCGAACAACAACAGCACGATGGCCAGAACGATAAGCCAGTGCCACATGCTAAAAGAACCCATTACGCATACTCCCTGTTGCGATGTTCCTTCGATGTAAGAATTTCCGATACGGTTTCCAACATCAATCCTTCTGGATTGAGCTTAATGTCACGGTATCGGCCTTTGTGACAAGTCATTCATCCATCGAAAAGTCGTGATTGACATTGTTTTGCGCGGGCGTGGCAAAAGCAAGACCAAGCTTCGTCATTCCTCGGAAGCGCCGCCGGGGGCCAGCAGTCCGAGTTCCTCGAGATCCAACTGGGTGATCGGGTCCTCGTCCTCGGTCAGTTCGTCGTTCATCAGGGGAGACGGAATATTGAAATTGGCGGGAATGCGGCCCGACAGGAGGCCGGCGCCCTTCAATTCTTCGAGACCCGGCAGGTCGCGCAATTCCTCGAGGCCGAAATGGTCGAGGAAGTCCCGCGTCGTGCCAAGTGTGACCGGACGGCCAGGTGTGCGCCGGCGACCGCGGAAACGCACCCAGCCTGCTTCCATCAGCACGTCGAGTGTGCCACGGGAGGTCTGGACGCCTCTGATATCTTCGATCTCGGCGCGCGTCACCGGCTGGTGATAGGCGATGATCGCCAGCACTTCGAGTGCTGCGCGGGAAAGCTTTTTAACCTCGTTCTCGTCGCGGCGAATGACGAAGGAGAGATCGGCGGCAGTGCGGAAGGCCCAGGCGCTGTCGACCTGGACGAGATTGACGCCGCGCGGCGCGTACTGCTCCTTCAGGCGCAGCATGATCTCATGCGCATTCGAGCCCTTCGGCAGGCGTTCGGTGATGAAGCTTTCGGATACCGGCTGGGCGGAGGCGAAAACCAGCGCTTCGGCTATGCGCTCCGCTTCAATCTCGGCCTGCAGATCGCGGGAAGCGCCMTCGCCTTCCAAGTCTTCGCCTTCAAAATCCTCGTCTCGCGCGTCGATCAATCCGACTGCTCCTGTTCGACCACCTGCAGGGTGGCATGGTTCGGGCCGCGGCGCATGTAGATCGGCTGGAAGGCGCCGTCCTGGCGTAGTTCGAGCTTGCCTTCGCGCGCCAGCTCCAACGAGGCGGCAAAGGCGCTGGCAATAGCGGTGACGCGTTCGGCAGGGCTTGCGAGATAGCGCAGCAAATATTGTTCGAGGACCGTCCAGTCGACGATATCGCCGATCAGTTGTGTCAACAGTTCACGAGCATCGGTGAGCGACCAGACAGTGCGGCGTTCGATAGTCACCTGAGTGATCGCGTGACGCTGGCGCAACGCCGCATAGGCGCTCAGCAGGTCATAGAGATTTGCATCATAATCGGACTGCTGGCGATCCGGGATATGCTCGGGTGCGCCGCGGGCGAAGATATCGCGGCCGAGCCGGTTGCGGTTGACGAGGCCATCGGCAACCTGGCGCATCGCTTCCAGACGCTTCAGGCGGAAGGCAAGCGTTGCGGCCATCTCCTCGCCCGAAGGGCYATCGTCCTTGACCTGCTGCGGGATCAGCAGTCGAGACTTCAGATAAGCAAGCCAGGCTGCCATGACGAGATAGTCGGCGGCAAGCTCAATGCGGATACGCCGCGCGCTTTCGACGAACTGCAGATATTGCTCGGCAAGCGCCAGAACGGAAATACGCGACAGATCGACCTTCTGATTACGGGCAAGATAAAGCAGCAGGTCGAGCGGACCTTCGAAGCCGGCGACATCGATGACCAGCGCGGGCTCGTGGCTGGAACGCTCAGAGCCATTCTCCTGCCACAGCTTGTCCATCGGCGTCGACGCCGCCTGAGATCGGTCCGTGCTCTTGATCGTGTTCACCCTACCCTGCCTCTGCTCAAGCTATCGCAAACATGGCGTCGAATTCTGCCCTTATCGCCGCCTCGTCCGCAGCATCCGGCGTCGGAAAACCTTCCTCCACCGCTCGTGCCCGCTCGTGCGCGGGGCCTGTCAGCGGTGGAACATTTGCCACGACATCGCGCATCTCGTCCATATGGCCGTTGCAGTGCAGCACGATATCGCAGCCACCGGCAATGATATTCGCCGCACGCTCGCCAATTGTGCCGGAAAGCGCGTTCATCGAGGTGTCGTCTGACAGTAGCAATCCCTTGAAGCCGATCTCGGTGCGGATCACCTCATCGATCACCTTCCGGGAAGTGGTCGCCGGATTATCCGGATCGATCGCCGTGAAGACGACATGGCAGGTCATCGCCATCAACTCGTCCTTCATGTCAACGAAGGGCTGGAAGTCGTGGGCTGCAAGCTCCTCGCGCGACACCGTCACAACGGGCAGCTCCAGATGCGAATCCGCAAAGCCACGCCCATGGCCCGGCATGTGCTTCATGACCGGAAGCAAGCCACCGGCTTTCAATCCCTCGGCGGCTGCCCGGCCCATTTCCGTTACGGTGACGGGATCGCCGCCATAGGCTCTGTTGCCGATGACATTGCTGCTGCCTTCAACCGGCACGTCCAGCACCGGCAGGCAATCGACATTGATGCCGAACCGCTGGAGATCGAAGGCGTGCAAGCGTGACATCAACCAGGAGGCGCGCAACCCAAGCGAGCGGTCGCGGCGATAGAGATCGCCGAGCGCCTGTCCAGGCGGATAATGCTGCAGGATCGGCGGACGGATACGTTGGACACGTCCGCCTTCCTGATCGATCAGCACAGGCGCATGCCAGCCGACACATTCGCGCAGCTCGGCAACAAGATCGCCGATCTGCTGCGCTTCGGAAATATTTCGCCCGAAGAGGATGAAGCCCCAAGGGCGTTCAGCCCTGTAGAAGGCCTTCTCTTCGTCGGTCAGCTTGAGGCCGCTGCAGCCGAGGATCATTGCTTTTGATTCGGTCATACTCGAATCATAAGGGCCGCCCCGCGAATTGCGAGCAAGGTCAAGCGCGATCCCACAAAAAAAGAACGGCGGGGCAAGCCCGCCGCTCCGATAGGAATATCCAAAAAGCTCAGCGCGAAATGAGGCAGCTTCCACCGGCGGACCGATACTGCTCGCAAAGGGCGGCAGCTTCGTCCTTCGAGCCGGCCGGGATGCGGACGCGGTAGAAAGTGCCCTTGCCGGCGATATCGGCCTTGCGGATTTCATAAGCGCGGCCAGCAAGCACACCGCCGAACTTCTTCGACAGGCTGGCGTACGACTTTTTCGCCTCATCCTCTGACGGCAACGATGCGATCTGGATGCCATAGCCACCACTTGCGGCGGCCGGAGCCTGCTGTGCCGGCTGGGCAGCGGCTGCTGCCGGTGCAGAAGCGACCTGCGTCGGCTTCTGCTGGGCCGTCGGGCGAACATTGCCGTTCTCGGTTACCGTGCCGACGACATTGACCGGCTGATTGGCCGGGCGGGCCGTCGGGACAGGCGCCGTATCGGTCGTCGCAGCGGGGGCTGCATCGGTGATCGGCGTCGTCTTCACTGCGCGAACCGGCGGATCGACCTGGTCTGCATTGGCGGCGTTCACCTCAGCCACCTTGGCCGTCGTCTGAGCCGGCGGGGCTGCAGGCGCCGTTCCGACGGGCGGAAGTGCAGCAGAGGCGACCTGATTGCCGGTGTTTGCCGGGAAGCTTGCAGCAGACGGCGTCGTCGCCGGCTGGGCTGCAGGCGTTGCCGATGCCACGTCATTGGCCGGTGCGGGTTGATCGGCAGGCGCCGTCTCTTCGCGGGCGACGAGCGTGCCGTCCGGCTTGACGATCATCGTGCGGACCTTGCGAGGCGAAACGGACGGTGTCTCATCGTCACCGGACGCAGAGGCATCCGCAGTGTTGTTTTGCTCGGGCAGCAGGCGCGGATCCTGCGTCTCGCCGACAGCCGTCGGCAGAACCGGATCGGCACTGCCTTCATCGTCATCGGGCGAAACTTCAGGCGTCAGCGTGCGCTGGACGACATCGACCGGTGCCTCATCGGAGGAAACCAGCGCCTTCTGCTTCGGCTCTTCGGCTGAACCTGCGACCCGGTCATAAACGGCCTTGTCCTGGTTCGGCACGGTCTTACCGCCCGGATTTTCAGGAACGACCTTTACCGGTTCCTTATCGGCAGTGATGACACGCGGCTCGCCGGAGCTGACGATGCTGAGGCCTGGACCGTTGGAAACCCAGGTGTAGACACCGTAAGCGCCGCCGGCAAAAACAACCAGCGTAGCGGCTGCGGCCAGCAGGCGGCGCATGGAGCGGGCACGGTTGAAATCCGCGGTCTGGCTGGCGGATTCGATATGGACTTCGGAAACGTTCTCGCGGCGCTCGACCGGCTCGCGCACACTGCGGCGGAAGTCCTCCTCCAGTGCGCGTTCGAAATCATCAAGCCCGTCTGCGAAAGCGGAGCTTGTCGGCTTGGCGACAGCGGCTGCCGTTGCAGCAGCGGCCGGGGGTGCCCAAGCCGGGGCGACAGGCGCCTTCTCCTGCCGCTTGGCAGGCTCGAAGAAGCTTGCGATCTCGGCATCGAGATCGAAATCGAAATCGGCGGTCTTGGCTACAGGCTCAGGATGCTCGACAGGCGGCAGCGTCGGAACGTGCATGTCCTCGACCGTCTCGGGACGATCTTCCGGATCGGAGATCATCGACGGATCGAATGGCAGATCGTCGGTGGATTCGATCGCCCGCACCGGCTTGGCATAGCTGACCGGAGCAGGCTGCGGCTGCGGCACGAAAACCGGTGCTGGCTGCGGACGCGCCGCCGGCTGTGCTGCGGCCACAGGTGCTGCACGCACGGGCTCCGGCTTCGACTGCGGAGCCGGCGACTCAGAGAAGTCGAGATCGGCGAGTTCAAGTTCGATACCGGCGAGATCCAGCTCGAAATCATGGCCGGCAAACGGATCTTCAGCTTCCAGTTCCGGCTGGCGCGCGACGACGGGAGCAGGAGCGATAGGCTGAGAAACCGGCTCTACCGGAGCCTGAACGACCGGATTCGCCGCTTCAGGCTGGCGAAGAACGGGCGTCGCACGGCTCATCGGTACGGGCGCAATGACCGTCGGCTGTAGGGCTGCGCGAGCAACAGGCGCCTCGAAGACAGGCGTCTCGAAAACAGGCGGTTCAAAAATGGGCGCTTCGAAGACCGGCGCCTCGAAAACGGGAGCAGCAGGAACCGGCGCGACCTGCGGTGCCGGCGGCGCAACTACAGGCTCCGGTGCAGCAGCGACAGATTCAGCCACAACGGGCGATGAAGGGCGCTGCGGCACGGGATAACGGGAGACATCCGCCAGGAGATCGTCGAGAACGAAAGCATCCRCATCAAAGGCAGGTTCCGGCAGCGCTTCCGTCAGAGCCGCATCGGGATGGACATCACCTTCGACTGCAGCGGCGATCAGATCGAAACCGRCATTATCGGGTTCGGCCCGCTCTTCGAAGACAGCAACGTCATCAAGCGTTGCGACAGGCTCTTCAGGAAGGGCGACCTCTTCGTGGCGATCGATCTCCGCCGGAAAACCGAAAGATGCCGCAACCGGCTCGAAATCCGCAGCTTCAACCGCCGCGACCGGCAGAGGCTCTTCAGCTACATCAGGCACAACCACTTCGGGTTCGACCGTGAATTCCTGTTCTGCAACAAATTCAGGTTCGCTCGTGAAGGCTTCAACCGGAGCCGGCTCAACAAGCGGAGTCTCGACGACCGGCCCTTCCCGGCGCGGCGCGTGAAAATTGGCAAGCGGAAGACGAATGCTGGCGGCCGACCACTGAGGCGCCTTTGCCGGCGGCTGAGTGGGTGGCGCGACAGGAGCAGCGCCGCCGATCGAGAGCTCAAGCTCCTCAATCAGATCGCGGGCGCCACCATAGGCCGTGAAAGTAAGCGGAGGTTCCGCGGAAACAGCGACAGGCCTGGACGGCGCAGGCAACCAATCGGTTGCGACAGGCGCCTCCCAATCGAGTGCAACCGGCTCCGGAGGGGCCACCTCGGGAGCGACGGCAACTGCTTCCGGAAGCTCGGGCTCGACGACAGGTGTCTCGAAATCGGTCGCAACCGACAGAGAAAGCTCTTCGCCGATCGAGGGCACTTCGTCCTGGACCGGCTCGACATATTCGTAGGTTTCGACTTCCCGGGTGGTTGGCTCTGCCGGGTGATCGAGAGCAGCCAGGGGACGCGGCGTATCGTAACGCTCGAACTCGCGGAGAAGCTCGTCCTCAAGATTGAGAGACGGCTCCTGCCGTTCGGGCTCGCTTACAGTATTGGCCGCAATTCGAGGTTCAAAGCCGACGATACGAGCAAGTTCCGCCAACGGATCATCGTCGGCAAACATATCGTCTTTACCGCGCGTGTCATACGCAAGTCGTTTATCAGCCATGCCCATCCCACTCAAAAACGCTAACACTTCAATGCCAGCGCATTGTGGGTAAATGGTGACGTTATCGCATTTCGTCCGGTGCGGCAGTGCCTGTAATGGCAAGTCCCGACTTCAAAACCGACGCGACGGCGTACACCAGCCCAAGTCTGGCAGTACTCGATTCTCGGTTCTTATCGTTAACAAATCGTAATTCAGTCTGATCTTTACCTTTGTTCCAGTGAGCGTGGAAGGCGCTGGCAAGATCATAGAGGTAAAAAGCGATGCGATGCGGCTCTTGAGACTGGGCTGCACTTTCGACCACGCGCGGGAATTCCGCGGCCTTGGCAATCAGCTGTAATTCGGCAGAATCTCTAATGCCTGCAACGGATTGCGCCAAAAGCTCGGGAGTCGGGGCGAAGTCCGGGAAGGCCTCCTTGGCCTGCCGGAAGACGGACATGCAGCGAGCATGTGCATACTGCACGTAAAAGACCGGATTATCTTTGGATTGCTCCGTTACTTTCGCGAAATCGAAGTCCAGAGGCTCCGAATTCTTGCGATAAAGCATCATGAAGCGGACCGAATCACGTCCGACCTCCTCAACGACATCGCGCAATGTGACAAAATCGCCCGAGCGCTTCGACATCTTCACCGGCTCGCCGTCGCGGTACAGCTTCACGAGCTGGCAGAGCAGCACCGTCAGCTTGGCCTTACCTTCGGAAACACCACGCGCGACCGCCTCCAGACGCTTCACGTAACCACCGTGATCGGCGCCGAGCACATAGATCATCTCGTCGAAACCGCGGTCGAACTTGTTCTTGAAGTAGGCAACGTCAGCGGCGAAATAGGTGTAGGAGCCGTCCGACTTGATGAGCGGACGGTCGATATCGTCACCGACTTCGGTCGAGCGGAAGAGCGTCTGTTCGCGGTCCTCCCAATCCTCAGGCAACTGGCCCTTCGGTGGCGGCAGCGTGCCTTTGTAAACATAGCCCTTGAAGGTCAGGTCGTTGATGGCAGTGCGGATCGCAGCCGCGCCATTGGCATGCAGGGTGCGCTCAGAGAAGAAGACGCCGTGATGGACGTTGAGGGCTGCGAGATCCTCGCGGATCATCACCATCATCATCTCAATGGCGCGATCCTTGACGATCGGCATCCACTGCTCTTCCGGCATGTTGTGCAGGCGTACGCCATATTCGGCAGCGAGCGATTCACCGACCGGGACCAGATAATCACCCGGATACAGGCCGGACGGGATATCGCCGATCCTCTCGCCAAGCGCTTCGCGGTAGCGCAGGAAAACGGAGCGGGCGAGCACATCGATCTGCGAGCCGGCGTCGTTGATGTAATATTCCTTGACGACATCGTAGCCGGCAAAGGCCAGCAGGTTTGCCAGCGCATCGCCGACAACGGCGCCGCGGCAGTGGCCGACATGCATCGGGCCAGTCGGATTGGCCGAAACGTATTCGACGTTGACCTTCTTGCCCTGCCCCAGCACGGAGCGACCGTAATCCGTGCCCGTGCGGATCATCGCATCGAGCACACGCTGCCAGTAGCCAACGGAAAGCCTGATATTGATGAAGCCGGGACCAGCGACGGAAACCTCGGCGACATCGGTGTCTTCCTGCAGCTTGGCGATAATGATTTCGGCAAGCGCACGCGGATTGGTACCGAGCGGCTTGGCGAGCACCATGGCGGCATTGGTTGCCACGTCGCCGTGGGTCGCGTCACGTGGCGGTTCGACTGCAATGCGACCGAAATCGAGCTCGGATCGCTTTTCCTTGACCAGCTCGAGCTGTTCAAGGGCGTTTTTAATCCTGGCTTCAAAATCGGTAAAAAGGTTCATCGCATTCTTCCATGCACAGGCTGTGCCAACAGGGTCGCCGGCGGCTGCCGGGCGGCTGCTGCCTATCGCAAATCGGGAGTGTGGTCAAACAATCGCCTGTGGGCACTGATGGCATAGGTGTCCGTCATGCCGGCCAGATAATCGCCGACATGGCGGGCCTTCGGCGCGTCGGAAAGGCCTGCGATATGGTCGACCCAATAATGGCTCTGCATCTCCTTGGGATTGGCCATGTAAGCGCCAAACAAGTCTTTGACGATCTGGGCAGCACCCGCGCGAATGCGCATGATATCGGGATTGCGATAGATGCGCTTGAAGAGCATCGCCTTGATCTGCCTGTCGGTCTCGGACATTTCATCCGAAAACGTCGCGAGCACATGGTCGGCCTTGCGGATATCGTCGGCGCTTTGCGGGTTCAACTGCCCAAGACGCTTCTGCGCCACGCCGATGACGTCCTCGACCATGCGCGTGATCTGTCGGCGCATGATCTCATGCGTGAAACGGCTCGGCTCCAGATGCGGGTAGCGCTCCCGCACCTCGGCCATGAGCCCGGCAAGAAACGGAATTTCCTCCAGCATCTCGAAATTCAGATAGCCGGAGCGCAGACCGTCATCGATATCATGCGTATTGTAGGCGATGTCGTCAGCGATCGCCGCCACCTGCGCTTCGAGGCTTGCATAGCTCTCAAGCTCCAGATCGTGCAGCTCGCAATAATCGAGAATCGGCTGCGGCACCGGTCCGCGCGTGCCGACACCATCGGCCGTCAGCAGCGGACCGTTGTGCTTGACAAGACCTTCGAGGCTTTCCCAGGTCAGGTTGATGCCGTCGAATTCGGCATAACGCCGCTCAAGTTTGGTGACGATGCGCAAGGATTGGGCATTGTGGTCGAAGCCGCCATAGGGCAGCAGCTCTTCGTGCAGCGCATCCTCGCCGGTATGGCCAAAGGGCGTGTGGCCGAAATCGTGGACGAGCGCCACGCCCTCGGCCAGATCCTCATCAGCCTTCAGGGCGCGGGCAAGCGCGCGGGCGATCTGCGCTACCTCGATCGTATGCGTGAGGCGTGTGCGATAATGGTCGCCGTCCTGGGCGATGAATACCTGTGTCTTATGCTTCAGCCGGCGGAAGGCCGTCGTATGGATGATGCGGTCGCGGTCACGCTGGAAGTCGGAACGCGTCGGGCTGCCGCCTTCCGCATAGAGACGTCCGCGCGAATTCCATGGATCTGCCGCATAGACCGCCCGTTCGCCATAACCGAAACCCAATGCATGCCTGTCGAAGCTCATTCTTCACCGTCACTAATGCGTTGCAGCCTTGCCCATTGACGCCGCTTTCCACTCTTCATACCTATAGCCCATAGAAACGGCAAAGAGGCGCTTCATCGTCCGCTTCGCCAGATCCTGTCCTTTACCTAGGGAACATGATAAGTTTCTTTGATATCATGCGTTTGAATATCAAACGCCGAAAAAGAATTCTCTCCGGAACTTGACCCCGGCAGGAGGAAAAATGACTGAAGTGAATGTAACCCTTTCCGATGCCGCGGCAAAGCGTATTGCGGCCATTGTCGGCAGCGATCCCGGCAAGAGCGCGTTGCGCGTCTCCGTCGAAGGCGGCGGCTGTTCCGGCTTTTCCTACAAGTTCGACCTTGTCGATGCGCCGGCAGAAGACGACCTTGTCGTCGAGAAGAACGATGCCAAGGTGCTGATCGACAGTCTCTCGCTGGTCTACATGGCCGGCTCGGAGATCGATTTCGTCGACAATCTGCTCGGCCAGTCGTTCCAGATCAATAATCCGAATGCAGTGGCAAGCTGCGGCTGCGGCACCAGCTTCGCAATCTGATCCAACATCTGCTTTCCACATCCAACCGGCCGAAGATTTTCTTCCGGCCGGTTTCGTGTCTTGTCCGACGGCGCCGGAGCGCGATACAAGAACGCTCGAGACAGAGAGCAGGATGGAAGCCATGAAGATCGCGACCTGGAACATCAACGGCGTCAAGGCGCGCATCGACAACCTGACGCAATGGCTGAAGGATTCCAGTCCCGACATCGTCTGCCTGCAGGAAATCAAAACGGTCGACGAAGGCTTCCCGCGGCTGGAGATCGAGGCGCTCGGCTACCACGTCGAAACGCATGGTCAGAAGGGCTTCAACGGCGTTGCCATTCTCTCCAAGAGCTCGCCTTCGGAAGTCAATCGCGGCCTGCCGGGCGATCCGCTCGACGAGCAGGCGCGATTCCTCGAAGCCGTCTTCTCGCTGCCCGACAACAAGGTGGCGCGCGTTTGCTGCCTCTACCTTCCGAACGGCAACCCACCGGAAACGGAAAAATACCCCTACAAGCTCGCCTGGATGGAGCGCCTGCGCAAATTCGCGGCCGAGCGTCTGGAATTCGAGGAAATTTTCATTCTCGCCGGCGACTACAACGTCATCCCCGAGCCGCATGATTGCTTCGACCCCAAGGTCTGGGCAAGCGATGCGCTCTTCCTGCCGCAAACGCGCGAATCCTTCCGCCGGCTGGAAAATCTTGGCCTCGTCGACGCCGTACGTTCGGCGACGGATGCGACAGCGCTCTATTCCTTTTGGGATTATCAGGCCGGCGCCTGGCCGAAGAACAACGGCATCCGCATAGACCATCTGATGCTGTCACCGGAAGCAGCTGACTGCATGACGTCAGCGGCGATCGAAAAGCATGTGCGCGCCTGGGAAAAGCCGTCCGACCACGTGCCTGTCGTAGCTTACTTCGATTTTGCTGCCTGAGCTTTAAAGCTCAGTCATCCGAACCGGTCGCAATCGTGTGCGACAGGGATACGGCCGCGCGCCGATCTGCTTCGCTGGCGATGGAGAAGGCATCTTCCTGCAACGATTGCATCCAGCTGCAATCCTTCGGTTTGCAGCGGTCGAGAGCCGCCGTCATCAACGCCAGGCCGCGGGCGGACTGGCCTTCATCGAAAAGGATGTTACCGAAGACCGACATGGCGCCGGGGTGGCCGCTCTTGCGGGCCTGATTGAGCCATTTCTTGGCCTGATTGATATTGGCGCTGCCGCCCTCGCCTGCCAGCATCATCTGCGCAAGCTGGAACTGCGCTTCGGGAACACCGAAGGTAGAAGCAACCTGGAAATAGAGCTGGCGGGACTGATTGAGATCGATCTTCACCGGGCTGCCGGCAATGCCGTGCTTGTAATAGCTGGCAAGCGACAGCAGAGCATTGATGAAGAAGCCGGTATCCTCCGAACCAGGCTCCACGCCCTGCTGTGCGATCTCGCTATAGATCTTGAAGGCTTCGAAATCATCCTGCGCCACGCCGTCGCCGTCGGCATACATGTTGGCGAGCGCCCAGCGCGAACCGGTGTGGCCCTTTTCGGCGGCATATTTATAGGCTTCGACCGCCTCTTCCTTCTGACCGTTCTTGTACGCCTTGAAACCGAATTTGAAGAGATCGAAAGGCCCCGATTCTTTCGTGACGCCCGTCTTTATGTCGAATGCCAGCACCGGACAGGCCATGGCCAGAGAAACGGCCATCGACATGCTAAGCAGCGTGAATTTGAACAATCTGAACTCGGACGTTACCATCTCTACCGGTTTCTTTCGTTCATCACAGACGCCTGGCGGCGGCCTTTTTCGCCGTTCTGCCCGCGTGGGATGCATTCCTTCCAGGCGAGCGATCCCACGGCGGGCTCCAAGGCCCCTTTACCCGCGTCGCTTCCAGCCCCATGCCCCTCTTTCAAAACCAGCACATCCTTGTGAACCATCCGCCTTCCGGCATGGTCCGCATGTGATGCCTGCGGTACTCCCTTTGCGATCCAAGTCTCCACCCGTCCGCCTTTATCGTCTTCGTAAACAGCAAATGTGACCAAACCGGTATCGCACCCTTCCCTGAAGAACGAAGCTTCATGCCGGAGGACTGAAAATGATGGAAAGACGTGAATCTGCAACACTGACGAAGGGGCGTGTTTCCGGCCGGAAATGCCTTTGGCGGAAAGCAAAACAGCTGCTGCCGCTGGCTTCTCGCCCGCGCTATCGCGATGTCTGGCATTAGCGGAAAAAATTCGACCCATGCTACTGCTTACGCACACCCTACGCTTGTCATTTCCTCGCCCGCTAATAGCGCTGCGCTCTCTTTGTGGCGGGAAATGGACAAATTCGCCCCACCGACACCATACGCGAACCGTTGTAAAAAAGTGTTGCTGAATCGTCACAAAACGAGACGAGAAGATGGAATGATTAATGGCGTCAAACAAAGAAGAGCCCGGCAGTGCCGGGCTAGTCAATTCTTCAAATCAGGGAATTAAAACTTGACCTTTATGCTGGTCGATAGTGCAGCAACCAGATCGTTGCCAAAGGAATAGGAGACATCATCTCCAAACGTGACGCCATTCTGTGTCACGACGCCAGACGAACCACTCGTCAGGACGCCAACGGCACCGGCGACGCGCCACTCGATATGTTCTGTCGGCGTGAAGGCAGCACCGACGCCAAGCGTCCAGCTATCGGTCTGAGAGCCATAGCCCTGGCTAGTGCCGCGGTCCCATGTCAGGCTGACAGCGCCTGCCCATTGATCATTGAATTTGTGGCCGACACCACCGGTGATGGTCCAGCCATCACGATAGAGAAGGTCGAGCGAGGTCAGTTCCGTCCTCCCTCCGGAGGTGCAGGCGACCAGGCCCTTCGTCGATGTCGGGCAGAAAGGCACAGACTGAAGGACGCTCCAGTTCGTCCACTTGACCGAACCGAAAGCGAGCCAATCCGGAGCGATACCGCTCTGCAATTTCAGTTCGAGCGAATCCGGCGCTTCGGCGGAACCGAAGACGGGCGTCACCCTTCCATAGGGAGCGGCATTCAGCGGCGCAAAGGGTGCAGTAACCTGCGTGAGATCCACCGTACCCGTCAGGTTGTCGTACTTTACGCGGCTGTTGTAGACGAGGCTCGCGCGCATCGCATATTCCGGGATCTCATAGGCAAGACCGGCGCGCCAGCCCCAGCCATTGTCTTCAAGATCGAGGCGACCGATGCCATTGCCCGTGCCGAGCAGAAGCGGAACCGTCGAAACCAGACGCTCCTTGAAGCCGTCGACTTCCTGATAGAAGGCACCGCCGATGACACGAAGCTGGCCGGGGCCGACATCGAAACGATAGGAGCAGGTGCCACCATAGTTGCGGGTATTGATCTCCGTCTCGATATTGTTATTGGCGCCAGCCCAGTTCAGACCGGGATTGGAATGCCCGCCAAATGGCTCGGAATAGTCGACAAGGCAGTCGATCGCATCGCCGAAACCGGCCTTGAAGCCAATATAAGGAACGGTGTAATTTGCGGTATCGTCGGCGGTGCTCGAACGGTTGTTCAGATTGCCACCCCCTGGAGATACCGAGGTATCCGTGTCGCGCGCGTTCTTCAGCTTGCGCTGGGGCGTGACATATATAATGCCTGATTGAAACGAGAAGGGCGAGGTATCGAACAACTGATCGATATTATAGCCGCCGCGCTCCAGACCACCCGCAAAGGACGGTGAAGCGAGCGCCGAAAGGATAATGAGCGATGTTACGCCCCTGGAAAACATACGCGCTGCCATTGTGTCTCCCCCACTCAAGCAATTGATGTAATCACACTGTGCTAGTGAACTTAACAAATCGCAACGAGACGCTCCGCTGCGACGCGAAGTTGCGTTATGACTAATTTACGTAACTAATTGACGGGCACGTCAAAAAATTGGATAGATAAAATTCTATTCTTCTATCTGTCGATTTTTAGGGGCCTATTAGATTCTCATTCCACTACAGGTAGAAGCTGTATCAAAGTGACAACAGTAGCGATTTTCGCGTTCAGCATCCCCCAAACGGGTTATATCCACAGGCCGAAAGGCCAAAACGGCCCTAGCTCTTTCGAATCATCATATTTTTGAACGCAAAAGGCGCGCTCCGGGGAACGCGCCTTCAGGAATATTATACTCGCTATCCGCGATTATCCCGCTTCGCTAACTCGCGCCAAAGCAGTCCTCAGGCTTTCAATCTGGCTCGTCAGCTCTGCATGACGCTCGCGCTCGGCCTCCACCACTTCCGGGTTGGCATTGGCGACGAACTTCTCATTCGACAGCTTGCCRTCGATGCGCACGACTTCGCCCTCGGCCTTCGCAATCGCCTTTTCGAGGCGGCTCTTTTCCGCCGCCAGATCGATCAGATTGCCAAGCGGCAGACAGGCGGTCGCTTCTGCGACGATGATCTGAGCGGCACCCTTCGGCGCAGCTTCCGCCAGCGAAATGGCTTCGACACGTGCCAGGCGCTTGATGGCTGCGTCGTGACGGAACAGCCGTTCGCGCGTCAGGCTGTTGGCACCAACGACGACAAGCGGCGCGGTTGCCGCCGGCGGCACATTCATTTCCGAGCGGACAGAGCGGATGCCCGAAACGAGGTCGATCAACCAGTTGATCTCATCGGCCGCGGCATTGTCGGCGTAAGACGGCGACGGCCAATCGGCATGGCAGAGCAATCCGTCACGTTCCTGGCCCTCACCAGCCGTATGCGCCCACAGCTCTTCGGTCATGAAGGGCATGAAGGGATGCAGCAGCTTGTAGATCTCTTCCAGAACATAGGCGCTGCAGGCCTGAGCTTCGGCCTTCGCACCCTCGTCCTCGCCGCTGAAGACCGGCTTCAGAAGTTCGAGATACCAGTCGCAGAACTGGTTCCAGACGAAACGATAAAGTGCCCCGGAAGCATCGTTGAAGCGATAGGCTTCAAGAGCTTCCGTAACGTCACGTTCCGCGCGGGCAAGCTCCGTGAGGATCCAACGGTTGATGGTGAGTTCGGCGGCTTCCGGTACGAAATGCGGATCGCTTTTGACGCCATTCATTTCGGCAAAGCGGGTGGCGTTCCAGAGCTTGGTGCCGAAATTGCGGTAGCCGGCGATACGGGCCGGGTCGAGCTTCACGTCGCGACCCTGCGCGGCCATGATCGTCAGGGTAAAGCGCAGCGCGTCTGCACCATATTCGTCGATCAGTTCGAGCGGGTCGATGACGTTGCCCTTGGACTTCGACATCTTCTGCCCGTTCTTGTCGCGCACCAGAGCGTGAATATAGACGGTATGGAACGGCTCGACCGGGTTATCGTCCTCGTCCTTCATGAAATGCAGGCCCATCTGCATCATGCGAACAACCCAGAACGGGATGATATCGAAACCGGTAACAAGAACGCTGGTCGGGTAATATCGCTCCACTTCGGGTGTCTTGTCCGGCCAGCCAAGTGTCGAGAACGGCCAGAGTGCCGACGAGAACCAGGTGTCGAGCACGTCTTCGTCACGTACCAGAATCTCGCCCGGCCTGAAGTTCTCAAGCAGGTCCTCGACATAGGCCTTCATCGGCCCTTCATGCGACAGGTAGTGCTGGATGGCGGCCTGCAGCGCCTCCTCTTCGGTCTTCTCGACGAAAACCTGACCATCAGGGCCATACCAGGCCGGAATCTGGTGACCCCACCAGAGTTGACGGGAGATGCACCACGGCTGGATATTGTCCATCCATTGGAAATAGGTGTTCTCCCAGTTCTTCGGGACGAACTTTGTCCGGCCTTCGCGAACGGAGGCTATGGCAGGCTTGGCAAGGGTCTTGTTATCGACCCACCATTGCTCGGTCAGACGCGGCTCGATCGGCACACCACCACGGTCGCCATGCGGAACCATATGCTTATGCGGCTCGATCTTGTCGAGCAGGCCGGCTTCCTCGAAAACCTCGACGATGATCTTGCGTGCAACGAAACGATCCTGGCCTTCCAGCCGGTCCCACGCGCCATGCAAGGCGGCCGGGTGATCGAGACCTTCCAGAAAGTCCTCGTTTTCTTTGATGGTCACCGAACCATCGACGTTGAGGACATTGATGGCGCGCAGGCCGGCACGCCTGCCGACTTCAAAATCGTTGAAATCGTGCGCGGGCGTGATCTTGACCGCACCCGAGCCGGCTGCCGGATCGGCATAGTCATCAGCGACAATCGGAATCCTGCGGCCAACAATCGGCAGGATGACATGTTTTCCAACGATGGACTTGTAGCGCTCGTCCTTGGGATTAACCGCAACGCCGGTATCGCCAAGCATCGTCTCCGGCCGCGTCGTCGCAACCACGAGGTAATCGCGTGTTTCGAATTCGGTGGGCTTGCCCTCCTCATCAAAAGCGATCGGGTACTGATAGGTGACGCCGTCTTCCAGCGGATAGCGCAGATGCCAGAGATTGCCTTTAAGCTCGATCTGCTCGACTTCCATGTCGGAGATCGCCGTCAGCAATTTCGGATCCCAATTGACGAGGCGCTTGTCCTTGTAAATCAGGCCTTCCTTGTAGAGCGTGACGAAAACCTCGAGAACGGCCCTCGAGAGGCCCTCGTCCATGGTGAAGCGCTCACGCGACCAGTCGCAGGAGGCGCCGAGACGCTTCAACTGGTTGAAGATCAGGCCGCCCGATTCGCCCTTCCACTCCCAGACCTTTTCGATGAAGGCATCGCGGCCCATGTCGCGGCGGCCAGGAAGCTGCTGCTCCATCAGCTTGCGCTCGACGACCATCTGCGTGGCGATGCCGGCATGGTCCATGCCCGGCTGCCAGAGGACATCCTTGCCGCGCATGCGCTCGAACCGCACCATGACGTCCTGCAGCGTATTGTTCAGCGCATGACCCATGTGCAGCGAGCCGGTGACATTCGGCGGCGGGATGACGATGGTGAAGCTCTCCGCACCCGGCTTCGCATTGGCGCCGGCACGGAAGGCATCCGCCTCATCCCATTTCGCAGCGATTTTCGGTTCGACGGCGGCGGAATCGTAGGTCTTTTCGAGCATTTTCTGACCAATTCGAAGTTCGAGGATGGGCGTTTTGTAAATAGGATGGCTACGGCCAAGTCAATAAAAAAGCCGCCCCGGAGACCGGAGCGGCTCTTGTCCAGAAAAAGCGGTTCCGATCAGCGGCGCGGGCCGCGCGCCACGCGTTCGATCTCTTCGCGCACGAGCCGTTCGACGAGCGTCGGCAGATTATCATCAAGCCATTCGCGCAGCATCGGACGCAGCATGTCCTCGGCAATCTCATCTAGCGAGCGGCGCTCAGCGGCGCCATCGATCGCGGCGGCAAGCTCATCGAAGGAGCGAGCAACCTGCAGGCCGGTGTTCTGGGACAGAAGCGCCGGCTGAATTTCTTCCGCTGCGCGCACAGCCGCAAGTTCGGCAGGCTGGAAAACCGGGGGCTCGACACGCTGTTCGACAGAAGAAAGCACGGGCGCCTCGTCGACGATTGCAGGCTGCGGGATCTCGGGCAGGCGTGGCTCGGCAAAGACCGGCGCAGGCTCTGGTGCATATTGGGCGACGGGCGCAATCGGGGCAACGAAGGGAGCCGGCTCGACCGGGCGCGGAGCAGCAGCCACGCGCGGTGCTTCAAAGGCCGGCTGTGGCTCGAATTGCGGCTGCGATTCATGGAACGCCTGGGGCATATMACGGAGAGCCTGACCGGCCTGAACAGCGCTGCGCTCGGAAGCGGCACGGACACGCGCTGCAACATCGGCAAGCGACATGGCGCGGGCCGGCATTTCCGGCTCGGGCGCCGTGCCGGCAGAATTTGCAGCGACGAAACGCGGATCGGGACGCAACGCAAGCGGTTCCGGAAACTCAACACCGGCGTAGGTGTCGTCAACCGTCAGATGGATTTCGGAGTCGTTTTCTTCTTCCGCACCGTAAACGGGAGGAAGCGAGGCGGATATCGCCTTTCCGGCGCCAGGCTCATTGCTTTCGATGATCTGGCGAATGGAGGCCAGAATCTCTTCCATGGACGGTTCACGCACTACACCTGGCTGAGCCATATCTATCCCCGTTATCCCTTAAACAACGACCGGACGGCGTGGAGCATGCATCCGAATCACCTTGACTTTAGAATACCCCAAAGGGGAAAAAAATCAGCGCGAATCAAACAAATGCAGCCATGCACAGTTTTGTTACCCAAGTGTAAGCGAAGTCTGTGAAGGCTTTTTGGGCGGCAGAAACGAAAGCGGGCGCCCATGGCGCCCGCTCAATAAATCGGCGACAGGAACGCCTTAAAATACGAACTCGCGAGCCTTGGCGAAACCGGGCAGCGGCTTGACCGAAGCATTGAAGAAGACGTTTTCGGAAACAGCGCCGCGCTCGCTGACAAAGACCTTGGCGCGGGCAGCATTGCCATAACCCTGCACGACAACGAGACGGCCGCCATCCTGCAGCTGGCCGAGAAGTGCGGCAGGAACCTCTTCCACCGAACCGTTGATAAAGATCAGATCATAAGGAGCACCGGCGCTATTGCCCTTCTCAAGCGGGCCAGTCGCTATCTGCACATTTGCATAACTGGCGAGATTCGCCTTGGCTTCAGAAGCCAGGGTCTCATCCGCTTCGAGGGCCACGACTGAGCCTGCGATCAGCGACAGCAGCGCGGAGGTGTAACCCGTGCCGGCGCCAACTTCGAGAACGGTATCATCCTTGGTGATGGCGGCGAGCTGCAGCAGCTTGGCAAGCGGCGATGCCTCCATGAGGAAGCGGCCCGGATTGCCGGCAGCCGCCGGAGCAATTTCGATATCATTATCGATATAGGCCAGCACCTTCGCCTTTTCCGGCACGAACGCTTCGCGCGGGACGGTGAGGAAGGCCGTCAGCACCGAATGCGAGGTAACGTCCGTCGTGCGGACCTGGTTGTCGACCATCTTTACGCGTGCTGCTTCGAAATCCATCATATCCTCTCGCCGATGAAAGCGGTTCTGTCTTCCGTCTCTTAGTCTCCGCCACGAATGCTTTCAAGGCTTGCCGGCCGCCTGCTTGAAGAATCCCGCGGGTCCTTCCCCGCATGCAACAGGTAAAAAATGGAAGCTGCAACTTCTGCGTGGAACAAACAGTGATTCCGTGATACTAATATGACCGGAGGAAATGAGGAGGAGGAGCAAGCCATGTCTGCCGTTCTGGAATATTTCACGCTGTTCGACTTTTTCATCGTCGCGGCGCTCGTTGGCATATTCTGCTGCGGGCTGCTGGACGGAAGAGCGACCTGAACAGATCGCGCTTCCTGTATAAAAGTTTCCTGGCCGCCTACCCGGCGCGCCGGAAAAATAGGTTTTGGTGTCCAATCGGATCAAGCCGGCACAGTCGATTGCGTTATTAACTCTATGTCAACCATATTGTTGCGCCAGCCGCGGCTTCCGCTAAGTTGGCGGCATGCAAACCTTCGCCATTCAATCGCCAGAGATCGAAACGCTTCACTACAATCCGGAAGCGAGGCTGCTGCTTGTGAAATTCAAAAGCGGCGCCATCTGCAATTTCACGCGGATCTCAGCGCAGGCGCTGCAGCGACTGCTCGGCCCTGATGTGCGGATAGAGAACAAGACGGCTGGTGACGATGCCGGCTATCTGGCGGGCCTGCGCAGCGGCGGATTGCGGGCGCTTTACTCTCTGACCGGCATCAAGCCAGCCCAATTCGATTTCAGCCAGGTTCCCGTAGTCTGGTAAGACTGCCGAATCGATACCGCGCCTCATTTTATGAAGCGGATCGGATTTCTATGTCGGTGAAAAAGTTATTGGAGGCCTCGCCCGGAATTGAACCGGGGTACAAGGATTTGCAGTCCTCTGCGTCACCACTCCGCCACGAGGCCTCACAGGCTGTATTAGCCGTGGCGAGCGTTTAGAATGATCGTAAGGAAATCGCAAGAGGGCTTTCCAAAAACATTTCCCGCAATTTCAAACTCTGGCCACATCGGGCGTATAGAGAACAAGGATCAATCCAGCGTCGTAGGCACCGAGACGCCGCTCCCAGGGACAATGATAAAAGCTCCATTCTGCTGAAAAATCGCGCTCGCCCGAACAACAAATAGGCTATCAGCTGCTTGAATAGGCCTTTAGGCCATCTGGATTGTGCAACAGGCTAAATTCAGCAAGCTTTACCCTATCGCCTATATTGATCGGTGAGACGCCAACTGTGAAGACGACAACGCGATCACTTCTGTTATATTAGACACATCGAAACATCGCTCAAATATTAGTAACAAATTCTTAACTTGACTTTCAGCATCGTCGTTACATCCTGTTGTGGGAGTGACAGGAGCAGAAATGAACTGGGTGCCTTTGAATTCCAAACAGATCCGCGCCGTATCCTACGATCCGGAGACCCAGGTTCTTCATGCCAAATTCGCCGGCGGCCGCTCAATTCGGCATAACGGGGTGCTGCCGCATATTTACGACAATCTCATCGAAACCAGCGATCCGGAATTTTACTATAAATATTATCTGGAGCCTTCGCGTATCCAGGCCGGCTGGTGGCAGAAAGCCAACCTCAGTTCCCATGCGGTGAAGCTGTTGATAATTCTCATCGCCGCACTCGTGATCACGGCGACCGCACTTGAGGAAAATGGCGAGCTGCCAATCCACCTCTCGGAGATCACAGGGTCAGAAACAACCGCTCCAGCCTCTATTGAAGGCCCTGTCGTCTCTCCGCAGTGACAAACCACACATACTGCACGACCGGGGCATACGATTCCGCGGGCAGACTTCTATTGGCGCCCATCCTCGATATGGCAGCTTGCGGCTTCCCTGAAGACTTTACGCAGGGCGCTTTCGGCGATGCCACCAGACCGCGACGCGTCGTCGCCATCTGCGTGCGATCGGCAAATCGTGGGACAGCACGAGGAAGCCGAGTGGCAACATCCAGAAGCCAAGAATAGGCAAAAAGCCCAGTATGCCGCCGAAAATGAGCAGTGTTCCGGTCGTCATGCGTGCAATGCGCGAGCGCGGCATCGGTACCCGCAGCGAGCCGAGAACCAGCTTGCCATCCTTGTGATCAATGCCGAAACGTGTTTCTGCGGCCTTTTTCGGCCCATTTTTCCTGTTAATCATCTATAAAAGATGGGCTTAAGCGGCACGAATACAAGCTGATTTCATTTTTTTGAAAAAACTGCTTGGCAAATCGGGAAAGCATTTGTATTACCCCGCTCACGCCGCGGCCAAGCGGTGATCCCTGGTAGCTCAGCGGTAGAGCATTCGACTGTTAATCGACAGGTCGCCGGTTCGAATCCGGCCCGGGGAGCCAGTTTCTTCAGCTAAGCAGCTGATTGTATTGAGGGAGTCGGTTCTTAAATGGGCCGACTCCTAATTTTTTTCCCAGTTCTGTTTCTGTGGATATAAGTTCGAGCCTGTAGTTGGCTCCCTCTCTCGAACCCATTCACCATGCTGTCGTTCCTAAAGCGCGCCGGTTTTGCCGTTGCGCCGATGATCGACTGGACAGATCGCGCCGCAAATCTGGGCCAGTGAACGGCTTGTCGTACCGACCTAAGGCTCCTGTTCCTCGAAGATGATGTTCTCAATGAGAAGCGACAGATACGTCAACTGATGCTGCCCATGTAGGCGATGCGGCCCAACCCTTCTCTGAGGCTGGGCGGGGCGTTAGGATTTTCTTGACTTCGCTCACCTGGGGCAGGCATTCACTGGCCAACCAACCAGTGCAGGTGTAAGCACGTGCCATGGCGCTAGATCCTCAGAAAGCATTTTTAGATTACAGTGCGGCGGACTGCAGCGTGCAGTTCTGGACCGCCAACGCACCCGCCGTGCAATTCACCTCTTTGGAGGCCGCCGTCAGGTTCGCGAAAGACAAGGGCGGCAGATGGGAAGAGATCGAGATAACGGTCCATCTGGCGCGCGAAGACATCGTTTTCGCCACCGGAAAAGTGCATCAACTAATTGATGCTTTACCAAGTGATGTCCGGAAAAAGCGTTAGTCTGGTCGATTTGCAGTCAAGAAACCGGCCGTCGGTGCCGGGCACGCGAAAATGGGATCTGCACGCGATAGACACCCTGCTCAACGCATTCAGCGGGATCGGTGATCCATATGCCAACAGATATCATTATCGCAACATTTGCGCTTTTCGCAGCCGGCCTCGCCTTCGCAAGCATCACCTCCGGCAAATAGGCAAGGAAAAGGCTGGCTCCGCTCCAATACGGCTTCTGCTATAGGCTAGAAAACAAAGACGCCCCGGAGGCCAGAGCGTCTTTGATTCAATCGTAATGCCGGCGGAGTGAACTCATGCGGACGGCTGCTTGGTCTTTCTGAGGTACGGCAGAACCGTATCGAAGGAGCCGAAGCGGGCGATGGCGTCTTCGTTGGAGACGGCGGCGGTGATGATTACGTCGTCGCCCTGGTTCCAGTTGGCTGGTGTTGCGACCTGGTGCTTGGCGGTCAGCTGGATGGAGTCGATCGCACGCAGAATCTCGTTGAAATTGCGGCCCGTCGTCATCGGGTAGGTGAGGATCAGCTTGATCTTCTTATCCGGGCCGATGACGAAGACCGAGCGCACGGTGGCGTTGTCGGCAGGCGTGCGCCCCTCGGAGCTTTCGCCGGCACCGGCAGGCAGCATGTCATAGAGTTTGGCGACCTTGAGGTCCTTGTCGCCGATCAGCGGATATTCGACATCGAAGCCGGTCGCCGTCTTGATGTCGTTCTTCCACTTGCCGTGGCTTTCGACCGGATCGACGGAAATGCCGATGATCTTGACGCCGCGCTTCTTAAACTCGCCTTCGAGGCCGGCCATGGTGCCGAGCTCGGTCGTGCAGACCGGCGTAAAATTCTTCGGATGCGAGAAGAGAACGGCCCAGCCGCTGCCGATCCAGTCATGGAACTGAACGGGCCCCTGGGTGGTGTCGGCGGTGAAATCGGGAGCAATATCGTTGATACGTAGGCTCATGGTCGGCCCTCCAATTGCGGATCGTTAAATCTGAACACTCGCAGGCAGTTCTGCGTGCCATGACTATCTACAGACCTGCGCCAACCGTGGTCAAACCAAAGCCTTCCCCGAAAGGGGCGACGGCGGAATATTTATTTCCAACGTGCAAGATGGCCTGACATCGGACTAACGACATCATGCGCGCAAAAAGGCAGCGGCGTGCGCGCAAATCGATGCTTTTCGCATGCCGCGTTATTCCCTACTCACTATCGAATAATGACAAAGAGGGAAGCGGCGATGGCGACACCATTCTTCTGGAATGAACTGAACACTTATGATTTTGCCGCGCTTTCCCCCGACACGACCATCGCTATCCTGCCGATCGCTTCGACTGAGCAACACGGTCCGCATCTGCCCATCGCCACCGATGTGGCGATCGCCAACGGCATGTTGGCGGAACTGCGCCGGCAACGGCCCGAGGACCTCGATATCCTCGTCCTGCCGACCCAGGAAATCGGCAAGGCCAACGAGCATGTCTATGGTCCAGGTACGCTTTCCCTCAGCGCCGAACTGCTGATCCCCGTCTGGACGGCGATAGGCGCGAAGGTGGCGGAAACCGGTCTGCGCAAGCTTGTCATCGTCAATTCGCATGGCGGCAATGTCGATATCATGAGCATCGTCGCCCGTGAGCTGCGAGTACGCCACAAGATGCCCCACTGGGTGGAAACGACGGCCATCTTGTGG